>JAOZLM010000095.1 GCA_029934815.1 Desulfocapsa sp.
CCATACCGAAACACCCTGCGTCCAAGCCGTATGCGTTCCTGGGATTCCTGGTTTCTGGACAAACCTGGTCTCGGCGGAGAAGTTGCATCCCTTGCAGGTTTCTTAGGGATAAGCCTTGCTAGCACTGGTGATGCTCGAGCATTATGGGGAACGCCGTGGGATACGCCTGCTAATGTTAATATGGAGAATATTGAGAATCAGGCACTACTTGTTTCTGACATGGTGCGTGCCATGGCTGGAAAGGCAAAACTGCACTCCGGCAAACTCCCGCGAAATGGTTTTGCAACAGTCACAGGACGTGCGAGTTTACTCTTACAGGGGGAACTTTTCGCAAACTACCCTGCCGCCGGAACAGTTCTTCTGGCTTATCAAGGTCAGCAAAAACACTACGCCATGGTGGATTCAATTGGCAGGTTTCAGGTTAAAGGGGTGGCTGACAAAAAGCATGTACTGGATAAACTGATACTCGAGGGATACCGCTTCGATAAAGAAACCGGAAAAGTTATCTGGGCCATCGACAAAAAACAGACCGGCAAGAAAAACTATCGGGTAAAAATCCGTAAACGTCATACCAAAACCGATCTCACCCTCTTCTCCTGTGAAGAAACCACCATTTTCGGTCTCCTTGAACCTCGAAACTTTAACTACCTGACCAAAATCAACCTGTTGGACGGTCGGAGGGACGCACCGCCGCAACATTACTGGTACAGCAGAATTGATACCCGTAACTCCACCATGGCCTCCATTTATACAGAACCCGGAACATGGCTAAAGGCGACTCTTTCAGATAATGTCCTGACCCGAAAGATGATCCTCACTAACGCAACTGCTGAAAACACCATGGGATATGGCTATCCGGTTGATCAGTATAATGCCATTCATAATACAACATACCGGGCAGCAAAAGATATCTGGACACTGCTCTCTCCCCGTATCGCCAATCTCGAAAAACACGGCATTTACGACGATAAAATATCAAACCTTGAGGAACGTGGGCTAACAGCTCTCTTACAAGCCAAAAATGCATTCACAGCACGGGATTACGCGACATTCAGCAAAACAGCTTCCGAGGCAATGGCTCTTGCTAACCGTGTTTATATGCAGGTTGAGAAAACACAAAAAGATGTTCTTTTTGGAGTCCTCTTCTACATTGCCCTTTTTGTCCCTTTCGCCTTCTGCATGGAACGCTTTCTATTTAACTACGCCAATATCTATAAACGAATCATCGCCTTTATGGTGATTCTGCTCATCCTTATTACTATCATCCGGCAGGTACACCCCGCTTTTCAATTGGCTTATAGCCCCACGGTCGTCATTCTCGCCTTTTTTATTCTTGGACTATCTCTAATGGTGAGCCTGATTATTTTCTTCCGGTTTGAAGAGGAGATGATCCTCCTTCAGCGGCGGGCCAGCCACAAAAGGCCATCTGAAATCAGCCACTGGAAGGCTTTTACTGCTGCTTTTTTTCTTGGTGTTTCCAATCTCAGACGTCGCAGGATTCGTACAGTTCTTACTTGTCTGACTCTAATCATCCTCACCTTCACCATTATGAGTTTTACCACGGTAAAATCCGGTGAACGACAGAGCAGACTCTTTTTTCAGGAAGAAGCTCCCTACCAGGGATTACTTTTAAAACAGGTGGACTGGCGCAGTATGCCCGTTGAGGCAGTGGATTCACTGGTTGACGGATTTGATAACACAGAAGGAATCGCTCCTCGAATCTGGCTCGAAGCCCGTGATGCAACCCAGGCAGTTCAGGTTCCTCTCAGAAATGGAAATAATAAAGCAACACTCCAGGGATTAATCGGACTCTCCCCGTCAGAAGCAGACGTAACCGGCCTTGATAAGCTGATGAGCAGTGGTCGCTGGTTCACAAAAGATGATCGTTTAGCCATTATCCTTGATGAAGATATGGCCAAAATCCTGAAAGTAAAAACTGATGGCAGCGAGACAATCACCGTCTGGGGATATGACTTCACTGTAATTGGAAGTTTTGAAGGGCATAAAATAGACAATGCTCTTGATCTTGACGGAGAACCTCTGACACCGGTCACATTCCCTCAGGAATCCGGATCAGAAATAACAGAAGTGGAACAGGAAGCCATGGAATCCGGAGATGATATTCGCTCCTTCCAGAGCAGATACCACCATATCCCAGCATCACAAATTGCAATTATCCCGGCTTCTACCCTGCTCACTCTTGGCGGCAAACTTAAAAACCTTGCTGTACGCCCGGAAGGCAGTATCAGTAAAACTGCTGAAACCCTGGTTGACCGTTTCTCCATGGCAATATTTGCCGGTGAAACCGATGGCGTCTGGCTCTATAACCAGAGCGATTCCATCCAATACAGCGGTGTACCAAATATTGTGATTCCTTTACTTATTTCTATCTTTATAGTTTTAAACACCATGATCAGTTCCGTCTATGAGCGGAAAAATGAAATTGCAATCTACACGTCTGTTGGTCTTGCGCCCTCTCATGTGTCATTTCTTTTTATTGCAGAAGCTTTGGCGCTGGCCATTATTTCGGTTGTTCTTGGCTACCTGCTTGCTCAGGTTTCCGCCTCTTTGTTTGCCGATACAGCGCTATGGGCAGGGCTTACCGTCAACTATTCCTCCATGGCCGGTGTTGCTGCCATGGTTCTGGTTATTGGTGTGGTTCTGCTATCAGTTATTTATCCATCACGGGTGGCCGCAAAAATTGCCATCCCTGATGTGAATGCAAATTTCAGCATGCCAAAAGCCAAAGATAATAAAATCACCGTTACCCTTCCATTTTTTGTAAAATATAATGAACATGACTCTTTGGGCGGGTTTATCTTCAACTATTTCAAATCCCATCAGGATGTTTCCCACGGACTTTTCTCAACAGGACCGGTGGATCTGGTTTTCAGTTGTTGCAACATAGAAGAAATGCAGCAGCTGATAAAAAACCACGAAAAACCACACGAAATGCACTGCACCTATATCCGCTCAAAGGTATGGCTCGCCCCGTTTGACTTTGGTATTATGCAATGGGTGGATATCCGTTTCTGCCCTGTTGAAGGAGATTCTAAATACCTTGAAATCAAAGCCACCATGGAACGACGCTCAGGTGAAGAACAACTCTGGCAGCGAATCAACACCTCTTTTCTCCATGATCTTCGGAAACAACTACTGGTTTGGCGCTCCATTGATGATGAAAGTCATCTCTATTTTTCAAAAGAGTTTCGAAAAATTACCGCCAAAAGTCAGGCCACGGACAGTTTAGGAGCAGCTACCCATGACTGAGCAAAAGAACGAAACGATGGTTATTCGTCTGCGGGCTATCATCACCGGTTTGTTGCTGGCTGTTGGCATCTGTCTGCTTACCCCTTTCAACAATATATACCAGCAGGCAACTCCACTTGGTGGCGGTCATTTTCCACTGGCACCGTTCTTTATCTTTATTCTGCTTGTAATCCTTACTGCGCTTTCTGCAAAACTGTTTCGTTTAAAAAACCTTCTGTTTTCTGGTGGCGAACTGCTTATCATCTGGATAGAAATGGTTATAGGTTCCGGAATCGCCTACACAGGTCTTGCCAGAACCCTGCTCTTAAATCTTACAACTCCCATTCACTACGCAACAGTTTCCAACCAGTGGCAGGAAAGTCTGTTGAGTGTTTTGCCTTCGTCCATTGTCCCTACCAGTAAAGAAGCAATAGAAATGCTTTATACCGGCTTGCCTGGCGGCAGAGAAATGGGCTGGCTGGAAGTTATACAAAATATCCCCTGGCAGGCATGGCTGAGTCCTCTATTGCTCTGGGGAACGTTTATTCTGCTAGCTTACGGATTTATGCTGTTTATTATTAATGTGTTTTCACGGCAATGGATTCATAACGAACGAATCAATTTCCCTCTCTTAAAAGTCCCTGAAATGCTGGCAGGCGCACTCGATGAAAGAAAAGTGGGTTCATTCTTTAGCAACCGCTTTCTGCTAATGGGACTACTGATTCCTGTTTCTTTACATCTGCTCAATGGCTTTAACTTTTACTATCCTTCAGTACCTCAACTGTCCACTCTTATACTGGCCGGACCTTATTTTCCTGATTACGGGCTTTTTTCAGGTTTTCATAAATTAAAAATATATCTTTATCCGGCCTTTATTGGCTTTGCATTTCTCACATCCAGACAAATATCATTTAGCTTCTGGTTCTTTTTTATCCTTGGCGGCCTGCTCTTTGGACTGCTTGGAATGATGGGATATTCAATCCCCGCATCAGAACTTGGCATCACATTCGGCCCGACACTGGCCAAACCGGAAGAAACACAGATGATTGGTGCTTATGGTGTTTTCTTTGTGTTTCTTCTCTGGCTGGCAAGAGCACATCTGTTACAGGTCACCAAAGAGTCATTCTTCTTATCAAAAGCACGCAAAGCACGAACCGAATGGTTTGATGTACGGGTATCATTTTGGGGATCTATCTTCTGTTTTGCCGGACTTATTTACTGGTCTGTTGCACTTGGAATGGCGCTCAGCAGTGCACTGCTCTTTTTCAGCGCTGCGTTTATGATTATGCTGGTGGCAGCAAGAATTATTTGCCAGGGTGGACTAGCCTATTTCACTCTTACCGCAGCTCCAATGGATGGTTTAATGTCCATGGGCGGCACAAAACTTTTTGCCGGAATAAATGGTCTGCTGCCCGCCATGGCACAAAAAGCAATCTTTGTGGATTTACGAGAATCGCTTATGCCATCCCTGCTCCATGGCAGGAAACTAAGCCATGGAAAAATTCCGGGATTGCTTATTTTTTCAGGACTTTTTTTTACAATCATTGCAAGCCTTGTGGCCTCAATTCTGGCCATCATGGCGCTCTACTATCGTTACGGAACACGAGAGCTGCAGATAGAGTGGGCAAGCAGAACAACACTAACCGTCTTTGAAAATGTGCACCGCTTAATGACAGCACCGGTGGAACCCGGTGGCTGGATCACATTTTTTGCTATTGCCGGTGCCATAATCATGTTGATTCTGGTTATCTGCTATCATCGTTTTTACTGGTGGCCAATCCATCCTCTTGGGTATCTCACAGCATATAGCTCTGCCATGCGGATTTTGTGGGTTAGCTTTTTTATTGGCTGGGCGTGTAATGCTTTGTGTATGCGTTATGGTGGAGTATCTTTATTTAAAAAAGTTCAGTTCTTTTTTATTGGGCTGATTATTGGTGATTTTTTGATGGGTGGCGGATGGGCCATTGTGGGGTTGTTTACTGATTCGGGTTATCAGGTATTGCCTAACTAATAACAAATGAAAAGAGAACCGCAGAATATCGAACAAGGAATGTCGAACCGCAGAAGGAAAAGCCCTTCGACATTCAACATTCCTTGTTCGACATTCGATATTCTCTCTTAAACTTATGTACGACGACAAAGAACTAAAAGAATATAGAGATCTATTAAAGCCACCAGATCATTTCGAAGAAGGATTCGACTGGAAAACCATAATCGGCGCGGTCTTTATCGGTTTCCTGATGATGCCCGGTTCCATGTATCTCCAATTAGTTATTGGCCAGGGGATTGGCCCCGCCGCACGCTGGGTTACGATCATCCTCTTTGCAGAAGTCGCAAAACGTGCACATTCAGAACTCAAACAACAAGAGATTTTCCTCCTCTACTATATGGCCGGAGCGGCTCTGGCATCGCCATTTTCCGGTCTCCTCTGGAATCAATACCTGGTGCAATCAGATGCCGCACGAATGCTGGGGCTAACAGAATATATTCCAACCTGGGTGGCCCCTGCGGCCGACTCCTTATCCATGGTGGAACGAACATTCCTCCACAGAGACTGGCTAATTCCCATACTGCTGCTGGTTGGATCGCAGATTATTCAACGAATAGATCATTTCGGTCTGGGCTACGCTCTCTACCGCATAACCTCAGATGTTGAAAAGCTTCCTTTCCCCATGGCTCCCGTTGGCGCATTGGGTACCATGGCACTGGCTGAATCCACTGAAGAAAAAAAGAAGAGCTGGAAATGGCGTGTATTTTCAATTGGTGGGGTAATTGGTCTTGTTTTTGGGGCTTTTTACGTTCTGCTACCCATTGCATCAGGACTTATATTTAATGAACCAATCCGTCTTATTCCCATCCCCTGGATTGAACTCACCCAGCATACAGAAGATATTCTACCTGCTGTAGCCACAGGCATCCAACTAGATCTGGGTCTTGTTTTTATCGGAATGGTACTTCCATTCTGGGCAGTAATCGGCGGACTGATCGGCCTCATTATCACCATCATTCTTAACCCCATTCTCTATGCCCATGGCGTACTCGAACGATGGCATCCGGGAATGGCAACAGTTGATACCGTTTTTGCCAATAACTTTGATTTTTATATGAGTTTTGGTATCGGCCTTGGTCTTGCTATTGGTGTCATCGGTGTCTGGTCAGTAGTACGATCTTACCGAAGCACCAAAAATGATATGGGAACCCTGCATGATCTCTTTCATCCACCCGAAGGAAGAGGAGATTTTAATTTCTGGATCTCCATTGCAATCTATGTATGTTCAACCCTTGCCTACGTGGCACTTTGTGTTGTCCTGGTTCCCAATTTTCCATGGATTTTTTTCCTCGGTTACGGTTTTATCTACACACCGATTATTTCGTACATCACTGCCAGAATGGAAGGAATTGCCGGCCAATTTGTCAGTCTTCCGTTAGTACGGGAAGCAAGTTTTATTGCCGGTGCCAAGTTTTTTGGCTACCAGGGAATTGAGATCTGGTACGCACCGATTCCAATACACAATTACGGTGAAGCCACCGTACAATTCAGGCAAATCGAACTCACCGGAACATCCATACGAGGGATCATCAAAGCAGAAATTGTGGTCTTTCCCATCGTCATGGTGGCAAGCCTGCTCTTTTCACAATTTATCTGGCGTCTTGCTCCCATCCCATCCAGCCACTATCCCTACGCTCAGGAGTTATGGCATTTACAGGCCTTAAATACCCTGCTAATGCAGACATCGACTCTTGAAGGCAATTCCATGTTCTACCAGGCGCTTAATAGTACAACCGTATTCTCAGGCCTTGGATTTGGACTGGTTATGTATTTTGTACTCAGCCTCTTTGGACTGCCGATCTTACTCATCTATGGAGTTGTCCGAGGTCTTGGGCAATCAACACCGCATGGGCTGATTCTGGAGGTACTGGGTGCATTCTTAGGCCGATATTACTTCATGAAAAAATATGGACCAATGTGGAGGCAATATGCGCCTGTTTTACTGGCTGGATTTTCCTGCGGAATGGGACTTACGGGGATGTTTGCCATGGGTCTGGCACTTATTATGAAATCTCTTGGACATCTTGCCTATTGAATTACAGGTATAACACTGCCTCTATACCCCATACGTTTTGTCGTGAGGGCCAAGTAAAATGAATCGAAGCGTCTGATTGTCCAGCTTATTACAATCTGCACAATCAACAACACTATCATCTCCTTTCTTGCGGCAGCTTTCACAGTACAGATAAATAATAATAAAATTCCGTTTTACAGGACACAAATAGAAACCCTGCCAATTTCCTTTTAACGGTTCTCCAAAGGCAATTGGATCCTGAATGACCAGGTCCACTTTCTTTTTTACAGCCTTCTTAATGGAA
This sequence comes from Desulfocapsa sp., assembly GCA_029934815.1. Lineage (GTDB taxonomy): Bacteria > Desulfobacterota > Desulfobulbia > Desulfobulbales > Desulfocapsaceae > Desulfocapsa. The sequence goes on from JAOZLM010000095.1 coordinate 7,618, forward strand.
GCATGTTTCCCCAAAGCCTTGAGAAAAGCTTTTTCAAAGAGAACCTCCATCAGCTGTTAAAACCTCATCGTATGAATACCACTCTGCCGAGCCATCCTGCAATCTGGCCTGGGATGCTTCCATAGCATCCTGAAAAGCAGGGTGAGCCAGCACACGCTCGCTATCCTGACCATCTATCCGGCGTTTCAAGGTGAGTAGATATTGCGTCATCATCTCTGCAACAGAAATACGATTTTCACGGGCAAACACTTTTGCAAAATCAGCTAGATCCTGATCTAAACTTATATTTA
>JAOZLM010000096.1 GCA_029934815.1 Desulfocapsa sp.
CAGCTTTCTGCTGAGGGTGAATTTCGATAATCTGCTGATACGTCTGTAAACCATTTATTCCCGGCTCCATAAGCATATCAAGGAGTAAAAGATCAACTGCAGTTTTCCGACAATATGCAACAGCCTCTTCCCCACTTGAGACACTCTTTACGGTATACCCCAGTACTGTCAACATCTGTGAGGCAATATCACGTTGTTGAACATCGTCATCCACAACCAGTACGGAGCCTTCGCTTGTAATAGTTGCAATATCAGAGTCTGTTTGCTGCTGCGTCACCGTTTTATGGCAGGGAGGGAAATAGAGGGTGAAAGTGGTTCCGCTCTCGTTACTTCCAACACGAATAAAAGCCCCATGATCTTTGACAGTATTCCATACCACAGCCAGGCCCAAACCTGTTCCACTGCGCCCCATCACCTTTTTTGTATAGAAAGGCTCAAAAATACGTTCGAGATCATGTTTTGCGATCCCTGAACCACTGTCTTTTATAGTAAGGACAACATACTCACCAACATCAAGAGATGAGTCGGCAGTGGGCATTTGATTGACTGACTGGTTTTTAGTCGATATCAGTATATCTCCCGTCAAATCTATCGCTTCAACACCATTGGTTATTAAATTCATCAGGACTTTTTGAATATGCACAGAAGAACACTGGATATTCCAGAGTCCTTGCTCAAGCTCTGAGCGGATAGTGACCTGCTGATGCTCGGATGTGAGGTTTTTATATTCTGTAGAGGACAGATACTCTTCTATAAGTGTGTTTAGTGAAGTAACCTGTTTGACGGTGGCAACACCCCTTGCAACGGTGAGTAGATCTGCAACGACGGCAGCAGCACGTTTTCCGGATTTTTGAATGGCCTGAATAGGCTGATAGAGTTGATCATCACGGGAAAGCTGCAGAAGCAATAATTCCGGATAAGAAACTACCCCTGAAAGGATATTGTTTAAATCGTGGGCCACCCCTCCAGCCATCAATCCAATGGCTTCCATCTTTTCTGCTTTTTGTAGTTTTTCTTCCGTAGCAATTCTCTCGGATTCAATCCTCTTTTGCTCTGTAATATCACGGGCGATATGCACTGCTCCGAAAAAAGTCCCCTGATCATTAGCCAAAGGTGATACCGTGACAAACAGGTATTTGCCTGTGTGATCATCATAAATTTCTACGCTGTGTGCTTTTTGGTCTTTAAGGAGCTTTACATGCGGACAGTAAGGCGGTGGACCATCCTTATAATGGATGGTTTTGTAACATTTTGAGTGAATTATATCTGCAAAGGAACGTCCAAGGTAATCAGCCATTGCCTTATTTACTCTGACTATGCGGTGCTGATCATCGAGTATTGAGATCATATCCGGTACAGAATCAAAGGTTCGCTCCCATTCCTGCTTCGCGCCAACAAGTTTGGCAAGTATCTTCCCGAATGTGAAGTAAAGGACAAGAAAAGAGAGTAGTAAAAGAATCATTGTAAATAGAATTGCCCGAAAGATAAAACTATTCTTAGCGGCAACAAGCAAACTGATATCCTGCAGGACCGCAAATCCTCCAATTGCCTTTCCCTGGTAATCGGTAAATATTTGATGAGCATGGAGGATGTATTCTTTAGATTCTGCGACAATGCGTTGAGTATTTTCTGCCAAGTTCAAATCCGGCTGGACCTTTGTGAACAGAGGATCTTTGTGAGTGATAAGAACATAAGAGCCCAAAATTCGTTGCTGATCCGCCGGATAATTTTCAACTTTCTCCCACTTTTCTTTTAAAAAAAATGCAGTCGCCGTATGGGGCGTTTTTGATTGAAGTGATTCCAAAACGGCATGCACTTTAATACCAAATTCCAGTGCACCTATATATTGGTTCTGATAAAAAACAGGATATACAATCCGGAAAAACGGGCCATGCCGACCAATTTCATAACCGGTCAATAACATTTTATTCTTATGCACGGCATCCACTATTGGCCGTAAACCTTTTAAAGTATCACCGTAATAATCCGGTTTATGCATACGAAGAAAAGTAGTCGCATTCGGCAGATGAAAATGCATTACATGGAAATACTTGTTTTCCTGCTTTAAAGCCTCATACTTGGGAAGCACCAGCTGATAGAGACGTTCTCTGTCCTGCCGGGCAAATGCTTCAACTATTAGAGGGTTGGTCTGCAGTAAGTTTTTAACACGTGCACTATAGGGCTTAAAAGAAAAGTCCCGAATAGATAACAACGTAGCGTTCATACTCTCTTCTGCTACCTCAATAGACTGCTCAAGTGCTTTATTTGAAAAAGAAATCCCCTGATAAAGAAATACTGCTGACAGGGTCAGCAAAATCGCACTCACCAATAAGATTGCTTTATTTTTTTCATTCATTCTGTCACACAAAAATACAGTTTAGGAATGGAGAAAATCAGATGTTTCTATTTTTTGTGTAATGCAGTTTCAGTATATGGCCTGACAGGAACAAAAGTCAAATTGAGAAGTTTTTTGAATGAGAATTGTGATGAAATGGCCGAGAGCCCAAACAGGAGGTTCTGCTCTCTTGTGAAAGAAAGTAAGTGGGAGAATAAAAGCAGATCTGAATAACGACACGACTATACAAGCTCAGCCATAACCAGATTAGCAAAAGCTCTCCCTTTTACAGTCAGGAAATAATTTTCATTATTACGCTCAAGAAGATTTTGGGCACATAATTGCTCCACAATCTTCCCATAGACCTGCTCAAAATCCAGCCCGTACCGTTCTTGTAAATCTTTTGTGGATACGCCCTGATTCATGCGAAGCCCCATGATAACAGTTTCCCGAAAGGACTCCTCACGTTCCAGACATTCTTTTTCTGCCTGAACCGGCTGATCTGCCTCCAGTAACTCGCAATAGCGCTCGGGGCTGTCAATATTCCTGATCCTATTTCCATGGGAACAGGAAACAGCACCTGCGCCGATACCGTAATAATCAGCATTGCGCCAATAATTTACGTTGTGCCGGCACTGGTATCCTTTCCGTGCATAATTGGAAATTTCATATTGTGTAAAATCACTCTGTTCAAGTAGAGACATAGTAATTGCATCCATCTCTGCAATCATATCCTCATCGGGGAGTTGTATTCTTCCCTTTTCTATCATTGACTCCAATGGCGTTTTTTCTTCCACTGTTAACTGATAGAGCGAAAGGTGCTGCACAGACATGGAAAGAGCTGTTTCAAGGTTTTGCTGCCAGCTTTTCGCAGTCTGTCCGGGTAATCCAGACATCAGATCGATACTCAAATTGCTGAATCCTGCTGTTTGTGCGTTTTCTATGGCCTGTCTGGCCTCTTCTGCAGAATGAATCCGACCAATTGCATGCAATTCCTTATCGTTAAAAGATTGAACACCGATGGAGAGTCGATTGACTCCGCACTGTTGTAATGTCTCAAATTTTGCTTTGTTAACAGTTCCGGGATTTGCCTCCAGGGATATTTCTGCATCAGCTGTAATTTCAAAATCATTGGAAATTGCTCCAAACAGACGTTGTAACTGCCCACTTGATAGCAAACTTGGCGTTCCACCTCCTACAAAAACAGTCTCCAGAGGCTTTTTTTGCCCCCTTGAGGCAATTTTTCCACACTCCACGACAACTGCATCAACATATCTCTCCTGCAAGCGCTCAAGGCCCGAAAAAGAGTTAAATGCACAATAACTGCATTTGGCTACGCAAAATGGAATATGAATATAGAGAGAGGAACTCATTCAGGTGTATGCAGAGATTCCATTGTTTCACGGCACTGCTCTTTGATTTCGGTCATCAGGCCATTATCGGCAAAAGAATAGCTGCCATCGCCAATGATGATATGATCGAGGAGCTGAATCTGCATCATGCTTCCCAGTAAAGAGATGGTTCTTGTCAGTTGCATATCCTGCTTAGACGGTTCGAGCGAACCGGAGGGATGATTATGGGCAATGATCAGGGCTGCCGCATTTTTCTGCAAGGCTCGTTTCACGAGTTCACGTGGATAAACAGTGTTTATGTTGATTGTTCCTTCGGCAACTGTTTCAGAATCAAGGATAGCGTGAGAGGAATCAAGATAGATAACGGTGAAAACTTCTTTTTTCAAACCACGCATGGTGTGGCTTAGATAGTCTCGAACATCAGAAGAACCGTGCAGGTAGCGTTTTCCCTGTAAACGATCTTTTAGATACCGCCTGGCCACTGCCTGGATAAAATGGACAGCAAAACCATTTTTGGGGCCAATGCCTTTTATCTGCTGCAAGCCGGATAACGGTTCCTCAAGGACTGCCGCCAACGTGCCAAACTGTTTTAACGCAGCTTTTGCGGGCTCCTTGCAATCACTTCTCGGGGTGCCAAAAGAGAGCAGTAATTCCAGAATCTCAGCATCAGTAAACCCATCAAGGCCACGATCAAGAAAGCGATCCCGAAGTCGCCCTCTGTGCCCTGCTCCTTTTTCCTGCCACTCACCCTTATCCACTTGAACTCCCGTTACCTGTCAGCCCGCACTTAACTCCTTGGAAAAGAGTTCATTGGCAATTTTGGGGTTTGCTTTCCCTTTGGTTTTCTGCATTAACTGACCGACAAAATATCCCATGAGTTTGGTTTTGCCACCTCGGAAATCTTCGGCTTGTCCAGGATTTGCTGCAATAATTTCCTGAACCATGATTAGCAGTTCACCCTGATCAGAAACCTGAACAAGATTTTTCTCTTTCACCACCAGATCAGGGTCTTTTCCGGACTCCATCATTTCCGGAAAAACTATTTTCGCGATCTTGCCGGAGATTGTTCCATCTTCAACCATTTTCAAAAGAGCACCAAGCTGAGCGGCCTGTACCTTACAACTTGAGATCTCTTCTCCTTTCAGTTCCCGCAGGAATTCTGTCATCAACCAGTTGGAAACCTTTTTCGCATTGGCACCACACTTTACAGCCTCTTCAAAATAATCAGCCAGATCTTTTGCACTGGTGAGAATTGCGGCATCGTAGGCCGGTAATTCATATTCACTGACAAAGCGTTCTTTTCTGGCATCAGGAAGCTCAGGAAGTGTTTTTCTGATTGCTTCAATCCATTCATCATCAATAACCACAGGAATCAGATCCGGACATGGGAAGTAGCGATAATCATGTGCCTCTTCCTTGCTGCGCATTGATGCTGTACGATTACGGTCAGGATCCCAGAGAAGGGTTTCCTGTACAATCTTTTCTCCATCAAGCAATCGATCACGTTGACGCCGCACTTCGTATTCAAGAGCTGCCTGCACGTTCTTAAAGGAGTTCATGTTTTTGAGCTCAGTGCGTGTTCCCAACTTTTCCTGGCCTACTGGGCGCAAAGAAATATTAGCATCACAGCGGAAACTCCCTTCCTGCATATTGCCATCACAGATATCAAGATAACGCAGGATTGCATGGAGTTTACGCAAATAGGCATACGCTTCCTCAGGAGAGCGCATATCTGGTTCTGATACGATTTCAAGGAGTGGTGTTCCGGTACGGTTCAGATCCACATAGGAAACAGGTTCCCGATCGTCATGGATAAGCTTGCCGGCATCCTCCTCCATGTGCATGCGGGTGATACCAATTACCTTTGTTTTTCCGTCCACTTCAATTTCAACTTTGCCAAACTCAACAATGGGAAGATCAAACTGCGAAGTCTGATATCCTTTAGGCAAATCGGGATAGAAATAATTTTTTCTGGCAAACTGGTTGAATTTGTTGATTGTGGAGTCTGTGGCTAATCCCATTTTGATGGAATACTCAACAACTTTTTTGTTAAGTACTGGCAACACTCCAGGCATTCCAAGACACACCTCACAGGTATGCGTATTTGCCGGTGCACCAAATTCCGTAGAACATCCGCAGAATATTTTTGATTCTGTTTTCAGTTGGGCATGAATTTCAAGCCCGATTACTGTTTCAAACTCCATAATCACATCTACTCGCTATGTTATTTTTAAGCCTTGGCAGCCAATGCAACCCACTCTCGCATTTTCAACAATTCTTCACGCCACTGATCGCTAACACGCATTTTCAAAAAGACTCTGAAAAGGGACAAGACTATACGAACCAGTTCTTCAAAAAGGAAAATACGCTCAAGTACCATTCCTTCTTGTTCTTCGGGATCATTCGCATTATCAGGCCCCGCAGTTTTTGGAAGCTTTACATTTCTAAATTCCATAAGCGCTGCCGCCATGGTGAAGTTCCATTCGTAATCATTATGCACCAGCTGAATACGTGCCTGCTCCAGTTTTTTGCCCATGACCAGGCCAGTGCGTGCTTCCTGCAACTCGGTCTGCAATCCCCGGCAAATCAGTTTTTCGTTATTGTCCCCTTCTCCATATTCAAGCAACATGTGTTTTTCAAAGACAATTACTATATCACCATCTGCCGGTAACGCCACGACACCGCCACGTTCTTCACTTTTCCACCAGAGCCAGGTGAGAAACTCCTGCCCCAGGAATCGTTTTTCGGCTATTAGGTCTACTAAATCCATTCTCTATACTCCTCTCCTTAATGCTAGACAAAAAAATCAGGGGTAACTGCTGCGAGTTTATCCATTTCTTCCTCATCCAACAAATGCTCTCCGCACACGTACGGTATCTGCTGCATGATGTTGAGGCCGAAAGTTTCCTTAAAAAGATCCTCAAGTAATCCCTGTGCCTTTTGGTTGGTCGAAAAAAACATCAGGGTCGAATCTTCAAGATTCCAGCACAAATCAAAAACTGACGGAACAGGTAACGCTTTTCGCATCAACTCATTTTCGATACGTTCCTTTATTTCCACTCGCATGGATCTGGGGATTTTGCGGAGTTCCTTTTCCTTTTTGACACGCTCTTCTTCTTTTGCGACAAACTTTTTAATTATAGCTCCGGAGACTTTTCTCTCATCCAGCCGCATGGACAATGTGACATAGTTACCGGCTGCATACGAAGCATAATCAAATTCAGTATCAAACATATTTGTGACAGATACCCAGCCCAATGAATCTTCTTCATAGGTCTCATCAATATCTCTGAACGAATGGGCAGTAATACGCTCTGCAATAAAATCCCATATATTTTCAGGTAGATCCCCTTCAACACTGAAGCGGACAAAACCTGCTGTACCTTTTATAAATCCCATTTAATAACTCCTGAAAGTAACAAATATTTTACCGTCGCCCATCATACTCTATTCTTTCTGTGCAGGCACTTCAATTATAAATCACCACAGCTCACTAATTCTAATACTCCATCCTTGATGGCGTCGTAAAAACTCTTCATCTTCTTCATCACTGCTAATTTGCTGTCATTATGACGTACTTAAGTACGCCTCATTCCATCAAATTCGCGTTCCTCGAATATGAAGTTTTTTCCTTAGCCATCTAAAGCTACGGTTTTTACGTGCTGTCATCCTTGACGAATTTATTTGCACTATGATAATCTTTTATTATCTTTTTTCTTGACACATGCTTGATGACTTTGTATAAAAGCTTGCTTCATGGGGCGTTAACTCAGCTGGTAGAGTATCTGACTTTTAATCAGAGAGTCGCGCGTTCGAGCCGCGCACGACCCACCAGTTATTATATTATGAGTTTGTCCCCATCGTCTAGTCAGGTCCAGGACACTGGGTTTTCATCCCAGCAACGCCGGTTCGAATCCGACTGGGGACGCCATAAGGGAAAAGCCCTCAAGCAGAAATGCTTGAGGGCTTTTTTTTTTACTCTAAAACCCACCAAATCCCATCAGATATCGCAAGCGGCCTCACTGCCTGTTCGTTTCGCGTCATCCTGAATATTTCGTAGTATTTTCTCACAAATTCCTCTCCCTTTTTGAATCAGTCTTTGCGATAAAATCGCATGATTCAAAAAGGGAGAGGAATTTGTTGAAAATCAAGAAATCTACAGTCAAAGCGAAATGAACAGGCAGTGAGGCCGAA
>JAOZLM010000097.1:0-5640 GCA_029934815.1 Desulfocapsa sp.
ATGCTGAGTTGGCAGGTGTGGCTACAGTTATCCGGGAGCCGTCAGCTGAGGAGTCTCCGTGGTGGTATGGCTCTGTTCCACAAGAAGATCCTGCTCAGGTGACAATAGAGGAGTTGTTTTCTTTTTATGCGCATCCGCAAAAATATTTTGTGAGAAAAATATTAGGTGTGTACCTCGATTCAGGAACAGATGACTACGAGGAACATGAACCATTTGTACTTGATTCCCTCCAGGCGTATCTTATCGATCAGGATATGGTGCAAACCGCTGGTAGCACAAATCAGTTGCAGACAATGCAGCTTGCGGGGCAATGGCCGCTTGGGGCACCTGGAAACCTGCAGTTTGCACAGAAAATAATGGAGCAGGCTTCTTTTAAGGAGCTGTTACAAACATATAATGAAACGGGCAGGCGAGAAGACCTTTTTGTCGATCTGGAGATAAATAGTGTTCAGGTAAATGGAATACTATCCAACCTCAATGTTGACGGATCTCTGTTGTATCGATATTCAAAGCTTAAAGGAAAAGATGTTCTGGGGGCGTGGCTGCAGCACTGTCTGGCGGCTGTAAGTCTTGATAAAAAAACAGAAACCAGGCTACTCAGTAAAGAGAGTGAGCTGATCTTTCCGGCAGATGTCGGAGGCAGGGCTGATCTTGAAACATTGTTATTTTATTTTCTTCAAGGAAATCGTTCGCCATCGGGGCTTTTGTCAGAACCCCTTCTTGCGTATGCCCAGCAACGTGAGAAAACAGAGAAGAGTCGGCGAGGCGATCCTATGGGCAAGGCAACTGGCGCATATATCTATTCCATGGAAAAAGGATACGAAGCGGAGTGGGATATGCTGCATCATGGACAGGATGTCGAAAAGATATTGGGTGAAGAGTTCATCGAGATCTGTGACTGGTTTTATGTATCTGTCTGGAAACAGGCTGTAATACGCCCGCTGGAGCAATAATGATGCAGGAATTTAAAACATTCGATGCTGCAACGGCTCCTCTGCAAAAGGGCGTAAGTGTGGTGGAGGCCAGTGCCGGAACCGGAAAAACCTATTCCATCGCCATGCTGTTTTTACGCTTTGTGATTGAACAGAATGTGAAGGTGGAGGAACTGCTTGTCGTAACGTATACCCGTGCCGCAACTGAAGAGTTGCGCGGTCGTATTCGATCAAGGCTGATAGAAGCACGAGTGATTTTACTGCATGCAACCAGTGGTGATATTGACACCGGACTTGTGGACTATCTTGAGAGTCTTCCTGATAAAAAAACCGCTCTGAAAAGGCTGGAAACGGCGCTTCTTGATATGGATCGGGCTCCTGTCTTTACCATTCATGGCTTTTGTCAGCGAATGCTTCAGGAACAGGCGCTGGAATCGGGTCAGCTATTTGATATGGAGTTGTGCGCCGATGTGAGTCAGGTTCGTCAGGAACTGGTGGACGATTTCTGGCGCAGAAAAATGTATGACCTTTCCTCCTTTCATTGTTCCCTTTTGTCAGATTCTTTTGCAGATCCCCACACGTTGCATAAATCTGTGGTGGCCGTCGGGGCAGAAGATTTGATTGAACCGGCACAGCGGGTTCCTTTGGGAGATGCTTTGCAACTGGTGGATGAACGGTTTGCTTTTCTGCAGGGTTGGTGGAAAAACAATAGTTCAGCTCTTGAAGAGTTGTTTCTAAACGCCATAACAGAAAAAATGTTCAAGAAAAAACTTTTGGACGCTTTTACAGGCTGGTGGCAGCAGTGTAATGATTTTTTCTCCGGCAGTACTCTCTGTTTGCCCCAGGATCTTTTATGGCTTGGAAAAAATGGGCTGCTTGCTGAATTGAATGGCGTGAAGCTACGGGGAGATGCAAAAAAAGAGGCCTTTTTACAGGATTGGCCATTGGCCGGCCAGTGGCTGGAAGATTTTCTTGATGCTTGCTCACAGGCCGTTTTAAGTCTGCGCATCGAACTTGCCCTTGAGCTGCAAACAGGTTTGAGAAAACGTCTGCAAAAACAAGGTGTATTTTCTTTTGATGATCTTGTTCTGCAACTTGCCAAAGCCCTTGAAGGTTCTCAGAGGGAAGTCTTGCGTCCTGTGCTTGCTGAGCGATTCAAGGTAGCATTAATCGATGAGTTTCAGGATACGGATGCAGCGCAATACAGAATTTTTTCCACACTTTTTGGTAAAGGCGACCATTATCTGTTTTTGATTGGTGACCCTAAACAGGCCATCTATAAATTTCGTGGTGCGGATATCTACGCCTACTTTGAGGCAAGAAAATCAGCGGACAACTGCTTAACGCTAGCCAAGAATTATCGTTCAAATCCACTGCTGGTTGAAGCTGTAAATGATCTTTTTCTGCTAAGGGAAAAGAGTTTTGTGAATGCTGAGCTTCCTTACAATAAGGTCGCTGCTGCCAAATCTCCTGACACCCTGCGTCTGCTTGCAAATGAGATACCGGAACCTGCAATGCTCTATTGCAGCCTGGAATCTCCTGATGAAGGCGGACTAAAACCCTGGAGCAGTGGGAATTGTCTTTTACGGCTGCAGTCATTTGTGCTGACAGAAATTAAAGATCTGCTCCGGCATAAAACTATTGTTTTGGCTGATGGCACAAAGAGAAATCTTACGGCAGGAGATATCGCAATCCTGGTACGAAGCCACCGGCAGGCAGAAGCTTTTCAGCAAACCCTTGCCCATGGCAATATTCCCTCTGTGCTTTCCAGCAGAAAAACGGTTTTTGAGAGTCGTGAATCGCAGGATCTGCAAAATATTCTTGAAGCAGTAGCTGCACCTTCTGATGCGACGCTTTTACGCAGGGCGCTCAGCTGTAAATGGTTTGGCTGTGATGGCCCCCTGTTTTATGCTTTGCTGCATGACGAGAACAAGATGGAAGGCTGGCTCGAACGTTTTTATATTTACCACCTGCTCTGGAAAGAGAAGGGAGTTCTTGCCATGATGAACAGGCTGATTGCTGATGAATCCGTTTTTGAAACGCTTTCAGCCTTGCCACTTGCCCAAAGACAAATTGCAAATATTAATCACCTTCTGGAAATCCTTCAGGAAGAGGAAACTGAACAGAACCTCGTACCAACAAGGTTATTGCAATACCTCGCTCAGCAAAGGCATTCAAGTGATGAAGCGGAGCATGCCCAACTCCGTCTTGAGAGTGATGAAGAAGCGGTGAAAATTGTTACCATGCATGGTGTGAAAGGTCTGGAATTTCCTGTGGTGTTTTGCCCTGTTTTGTGGGGACGATCCGGTCATTTAAAGTATGAAAAACAGTGTATCCGTTTTCACGATGCCAAAAACAGGCAGGTTGCCGATCTTGGTTCTGCTTCTTTTGAGGAGCGGCGCAGCAATGCGCTGGAGGAAGAGCTGGCTGAAGAGTTGCGTTTGCTTTACGTGGCAGTTACGCGAGGCAGTTGTCGCACATACGTGTGCTGGGCTGATGTGACTGGCTATGGAAAGGCTATGTCGTCCAGAGATTCGGCTCTTGCCTGGGCTCTTTCGCTTACTGAATGCGAGGATATCGAGAGTCAAAATGAACAGATAAAAAAACTCTGCGACGGGGAATCGTCGGACTTTCGTCTGCTGCCGGCAGATGTTCCCGTGGAGGATTTTCACAAAACAGCTAAGAAAGAAACTGTACCGTATAGTTGTCGTCAGTTTAGCAGGTTTCCATTAACAGCTGACTGGTTGATGACCAGTTATTCTGCACTTGCCGGATCTGTGCATCACTCAACCGTTTCACCTGTTTCGCCTCCGCAGAGTGAGAACCCTGTGCCGGTTTACGATCTGCCATTTGGAGCGGGTTTTGGAAATGTAGTACATGGTGTACTGGAAGATTATCCGTTTTCCATGCTTGCAGGAGATGATGATTATACAGAGGCCGTTGAGGGGCAGTGTCGTCGTTTTGGGATTACTGCTGATGAAGAGCAACTCATGGCACTGCTTCGTGATGTAACACGTACCCCGTTGATATCAGGAAGATCCGACCATTCCTTTGCCCTTGCAGAATTATCCGAACAGGATCTGTTAAAAGAGATGCCTTTTTATTACCACTTGCGGCAGGAATCCACTGAAAAGATTAATGCAATACTCTCCTTTTCAGATGTTGTGCGACCCGTACAGGAAAAAACCCTAAAAGGATATTTGACCGGTTTTGTGGATCTGGTTTGCAGGCATCAGGGAAAATATTATGTGATTGATTATAAAAGCAACTATCTGGGTGCTCATCTGCATGATTATAATCAGGAGAATATACGAGCGGCAATGGGAGATCATAATTATGGCCTCCAATACTGGATTTATACAATGGTTCTTCATCGTTTCCTGGCAGGAACACTGCAGAATTACAGTTACGAAGAGAGTTTTGGCGGGGTTTTCTATCTCTTTGCCCGAGGGATGAAGCCGGGTTATCCGGGAAACGGTGTGTTTTTTGATCGTCCTCAGCTTGATGTTCTTGATGCTTTGCAACAGGCTTTAGGAGGGGACTGCTAATGGAAGACGAAAAAGTTCGATTGCTGGACAGGCAGTTTTCCCGTTTTCTGGCCCAATATTCACTCCTTTCAGGTGCAGAAAATGAGATCTTTCGGGAACTTGTCTGCAAGCTCTCTGTAACGCTTGCAACAGGGGATAGCTGTCTGCCAATTTCTGCTAGAGAAGTGGATCTTGTACAACGATCCGGTTTGAGTGGAGATGGTCAGCAACCTTTGCGTGTTTTTAGTGATCTGCTCTATTTACAACGCTTTTTTCAATACGAAAAACAGCTGGCTGCCGAAGTTTGTGAGATGGTAATAGATTCAGCAGTACTGAGTGCAGATAATTCCTTTATCGATAGTCTGTTTGTCGGACAGGAAAAAGAAGATTTACAGCGAGTGGCAGCTGAGCAGGCTCTGCAAAAGAATTTCCTGATTATTTCCGGTGGCCCGGGAACAGGAAAAACCACAACTGTGGTTAAAATACTGGCACTGCTGCAAAATGCATCTTCTAAGAATCTTCGTATCAGCCTGGCAGCGCCCACAGGAAAGGCCGCAATGCGTTTACAGGAATCCATTGCAGGCAGTATCAATAATTTACCTGTTACAGAAAAAGAAAAAGCGAATTTGCCCACGAAGGCATCTACTTTACATCGTTTACTTGGCGTAAAACGCCATTCACCGTCTTTTCGGCATAACAGGACAAACCCATTGCCTTGTGACGTACTGGCGGTGGATGAAGCCTCCATGGTGGATCTCTCTTTGATGAACAAGCTGGTAGATGCTTTACGTCCCGGTTGTCGTTTGATTTTACTGGGGGATAAAAACCAGCTGGCCTCGGTGGAGTCCGGAACAGTACTTGCCGATATGATGACGGCTTTACCCTTCAATACTGTTGAGTTAACGAAAAGTTACCGTTTTGATCAGGATATTAAACAGTTTGCAGAGGCTATCAATACAGGTGACAAGGAAGAGGCGTGGCGGATTGTAACTGCCTCAAAACCGGAACATATTTCTCTCTTGAGTGAAGAGCTTTCTGCCTACGGCGGGACAAAGTATTTGCCGTATATGCAGGCAGTTGTAAAGGCAAACAGTAAGAAAGCATATAAGAAGCTCTTTCCCCTGCTCCACTCTTTTAAAATCCTTTGTGCGGTCCGTGAGGGAGAGAAAGGTGTTGCCGGT
>JAOZLM010000097.1:5740-7849 GCA_029934815.1 Desulfocapsa sp.
TGACCACCCCTGCAAGGAGGAGACGGAGAGCAGGGGCAGTCGAGGAGAACTTCTGTAAACGTTGTTAGTTTAGAGTTTGAAAGTCATTGTACGCATGTGCGCCATGCTCCACAATATCCACACCCAGTAATTCCTCTTCTTTGCTGATACGCAGACCAATAGTCATGTCGATCAGTTTGAAGAGGATAAATGCTGTTCCAAAAGCCCAGACAAATGCAGCCCCAATTCCGATCAGCTGAGTAATCATTATTTTGCTGCTCGTTCCACCCATATTAAAGAGTCCGGCAGCAAGAGTTCCCCATGCGCCACATACACCATGTACCGAGATTGCACCAACCGGATCATCAATGTGCATTTTGTCGATGGTGACAACTGAAAGTACAACCAGTATACCGGAAATTGCACCGATAATTACAGCACTTGTAGGCGAAACGTTTGCGCATCCTGCGGTAATTCCTACAAGGCCTGCAAGCGCACCGTTTAAACTCATACCGATATCCGGTTTTTTAAACATGATCCATGAAACGAACATGGCACAAATTGAACCCGTTGCTGCTGAGAGGTTGGTGGTAACAAAAATCATGGCAATGGAGCTGTCACCTGTGGTGGTGGAGCCGGGGTTGAATCCAAACCATCCAAGCCAGAGAATAAAAACACCAATTGCTGCCATGGGGATATTGTGACCGGGGATTGCCCGTACTTCACCCTTTGGCCCATATTTCCCAAGGCGTGGTCCAAGAACAATGGCACCTGCAAGAGCTGCCCACCCGCCAATGGAGTGCACCACGGTAGATCCGGCAAAATCAATAAAGCCTAAATTCTCCAGCCATCCACCACCGTTCAGCAGCGAACCCCAGGCCCATGATCCAAAAATAGGGTAGATAACAGCGCAAAGAACTATGGAATAAATCAGGTATCCGGTGAATTTTGTTCTCTCGGCAACGGCACCAGAAACGATGGTGGCCGCAGTTGCAGCAAATACACACTGGAACATCCAGAACGCAAGTACCCACTGATCTCCTTCAGGGCCTGTCCAGCCTGAAAGGAAAAAACCATCTGTACCAATCCAGCCTGAGGGAGAGGCTCCAAACATCAGGCCAAACCCGATTGCCCAGAAAGCAATGGAACCCATGGAGAAATCCATAAGGTTTTTCATCATAATATTGACGGCACTTTTAGCTCTGGTAAAGCCGGACTCAACCATGGCAAAACCGGCCTGCATAAAAAATACAAGGCAGGCAGCTATTAGTGTCCAGACAAAATTCAGGTTAGTCTGTAAGAGAGCTATGGCGTCTTTGTTACTGTTTATGGTGGCGCTGGCCACCTCTTCCACGCCGCTGGCGATGGTTGGTATTAGTAGTAGCAGGGCAATGGCCCAAATTCCTTTTTTCACGGGAAGTTCCTCCTGGGATATCTGTGTTGGTATTTTGAAAGTTTATAATTTAAATAGCGTCCTGATCTGTTTCACCAGTTCGGATCCTGCAGACTTTTTCTACTGGGATGACGAAAATCTTTCCATCACCGATAGTTCCTGTTTTGACGGACGATTGAATTTTTTCGAGCACGATGTCTACCATGTCACTTTTGACCACGGTTTCCACTTTGATTTTTGGGATAAAGTCCACCACATATTCTGCGCCGCGATAGATTTCGGTATGACCCTTTTGCCTGCCAAAACCCTTTACTTCGCTGATGGTCATTCCGGTTATGCCTAATTCAGCCAACCCTTCCTTGAGCTCGTCAAGCTTAAAGGGCTTGATGATTGCTTCGATTTTTTTCATTTCCCTGCTCCTGTTGAATGCTTTGTGGTGATTGTCTTTGTATGGGTATTACAAGTCTTGTGCCAGATCGGATTTTTGTGCTGAAGTTTTGTTAACTGTCTGGATTCGTGCTTGATTTTGTTTTGGGAAGGTTTTGCCGCTGGGAGAAAGTTACAAAAACGTGCAGACGTGGCTACTGAAAATTACAAATATGTAACAATGGAAAGGGTCACATGCTGAGCAAGACAATGAGAAACAAGGCGGAATTTCAGTCTACTTTTAGAAAAGGAGCGTGAAAAAAAAAATTCCATGAGTTAAACTAATTATAATGGTTTTTGTGATGAAATCT
>JAOZLM010000098.1 GCA_029934815.1 Desulfocapsa sp.
GGTGCAGGGCCAAGTATTTCAGCCTCTTTTTTTGCCGCCTTGCGACAGAGCAAAACCACCTGCATGGCACTTGCCTGCACCTGCCCTTCTTTACTTCCTGAAATCTTAATATTTACCATACGCAGATAGGGCGGAAATTTAGGATTGGCTCTAATCTCCATCTCTTTTTCATACAGGCTTTGATAGTCGTGCTGTTTGGCAAGCTGGATGGCATAATGCTCAGGACGTAAAGTCTGCACAATTACACGTCCCGGGAATTCACCTCTTCCTGCACGACCCGCCACCTGCGACAAAAGCTGATAGGTACGCTCGGCCCCTCTGTAATCCGGAATACTTAAGCCACCATCTGCCCAGATCACACCCACCAGAGTAACATGCGGAAAATCATGCCCTTTGGCAATCATTTGTGTTCCTATGAGAATATCAATTTCCCTGTTATGCATCTGCTTTAAAAGAGCCAGAAATTTTCGCCTGTCACTTGCTGTATCAGAATCTATTCGTGCGACCCTGGCATCCGGAAATTTTTCCACAATCTCCTGCTCTACCCGCTCAGTGCCAAAGCCAACAGGAATCAGATTGTGCGACTGGCACGACCCGCAAATCACATCATCCTGTAATGAAAATCCACAATAGTGGCATACCAGCTTTGACTTTCTTTTATGATACGTAAGAGACACATGGCAATGCGTACAGGTAACAGGCTCGCCGCAATCACGGCAGAGATAAGTAGAGGAAAAGCCACGACGATTAAGCAAGAGAATGGTTTGCTTTTGCTGTTGCAGGTTCACCTCAATTTCAGCCTGTAACTGCACGCCAATGGCGTCCCCTCTTTTCTTCGACTCTTTTTCCCGTAAATCAACAACAGTCACTTCCGGAAGCGGACGATTCTCAACCCGCTTAGCCATGGTCAGCAGAGTAAACTTATCCTTTTGCGTTTTAGCATAACTTGAAATTGTCGGAGTACCAGAACCGAGAATAACCACAGCATTGTTCATGTGCCCACGTAAAATCGCCAGATCCCTTCCCTGATAACGCAAGCCGTCTTCCTGCTTATATGCACCGTCATGTTCTTCATCTACAACGATTAAACCGGGATCTTGCAAGGGAGCAAACACAGCGGAGCGGGCACCGATTACGATTTTTGCTTTTCCCGAAACTGCAATGCTCCACTGATCATATCGTTCGCCCTGGCTGAGCCCTGAATGGAGCAAAACCACCTGATCACCAAACCGTGAGACGAAGTGCGCTTCAAGCTGAGTAGCAAGCGCAATTTCCGGAACAAGAATAAGAACATCACGGCCACAGGCAATGGTACTCGCTGCTGCCTGCAGATAGACTTCAGTCTTGCCACACCCTGTTACGCCATGGAGCAAGAAAGTTGAAAAAGTCTTTTTTTCAACTGCCGGTGTAATAACTGAGAGTACTTCTATCTGTTCCTGACTTAAATTTTCTGGTTCCGGGAAAAAGGCCAGCGTTTCCCCAAAAGGATTCCGATAAATTCGTCGCTGCTGTTTTTGAATCATGCCTCGTTTTTCAAGTTCTTTAAGCGCTTTTGAAGCACCACTATAGGCTTTTCGGATATCACTGGCGGCGACAATATCCTGTCCCTGCTGTCCTGCTAATGCGTTTAAAATAAAGAGTGTTTTCAGTAGTGGAACACTCAGTTTTTTCCCATCCACTTCCTGCTTTGCAGCTATCTTCAGGCACTCTTTTCCAGCCTCTCCTTCTATTGTTTCCGGAAGTTCAACAGTGCAGCTTGTCGTATAACAAAGCTCCCGCTTTTCACTGACAATTTCCCTGTCCAACACATCAACAACTTCAACTAAACTACTGCTCTTCCATTCTTGTAGGATTACCCTGGTACTTTTATCAGCAAGCACTTTCTTGGTAGCAGCAGCACTTAATGCTCCCTTACCGGCAAGCTTTGCAAACCAGTCAGGTTCGGCACCATGCTCTTGCGGCCATACAGTCAAAAGCTTATGGCCAGCTTCTGTTAGTCGTAAAATTTTATGGTTTCGCTGAGTCAAGCCGCCAGGAAGCGCAGTTTTAATAACTTCGCCAATGGGAAAATGGTAATACGATGCAATCCACCTGAAAAACGGAACCAGATTTTCAGGAAAGAGAGGGCTTGAATCAAGGAATTTCAGAACAGGACGAATGCGATACCCGACATCCTCTTCAGGCAGTACCGACAGCACATAGCCGGTAATACGCTGCCTGCCCATTGGCACGAGCACACGTCGCCCCACAGGATCTCCGACCTCTTCAATCTCACAAGAGTATGAAAGAGTGTTTTGTAATGGCGCAGCAACAGCTACTTCTATTCTACTCAAGATTAATTTTCGCTCTTTTAGAAATTCAACAAATAACCGGAAAGGATTCGATTAACTGACCTGTTTGCATTCAAAATGTGTTAATTTTTTGTCTTTGGAATTAAGAACAATGGACAGCATGTAAGCATTTTTCCCTTCACCCAGAAGCCGCTGAAGAGAATCACTTTTAACCTGTTGCGGCGTTACCTCAGATCCATCAACGGAAAAATCCAGAAAATATATATTCTTTCTTGATAGAAGTGTAAGCGAAAGTTTCTTTTTATTACTGCCTGCTTTAATAATCATCTCAAAACCAAGGCTTGCCAGACAGGTATACAATATACTGCCCATATACCCATGGTCACCGTCTTTATATGGAGAAGAAACAGAAGAGAAGAAAGTGCTGAGCGTATTCTTCAATAGGGGCATATTGTTATTTTCAAAAGCTGAAAAGATATTTACCTGAAATTTCCCCTTCCCGCTTGTAGCACCCGTTAACGCATCTAAAAAGTAATCATTTAGTGAACACCTTGTTTCCAGGTTGGGATATGAGAGCGTGTAAAGAGTAACTGCACCGGCATTCCCGGTATTCTTGATAGTCAGGTATCCCGTCTGATATAAAACTGATTCCAGTGCTGGGTTTTCAATATCAAAGTTATCAAGAACAGAACTGCTAACCGTTAACCCTTCCAGCTGCGGGATAAAATAGTCCTGCTGCAAAGCCAGCTTTGCGGGTAAGACAGGAGGATTGGACTTAAACCAATAGTTATCGAACTTACAATGATTTTTGAGGAATAACAGAATATCAAAGGGGTTATAGACACTTTCACCGGGATAGTTATAGCCTCCATACCACTCTTTCAGTTTTTCCTTATCTACATTTTGTAAAAGGCTGAAAAAAATCGTATCAAGATCGTACTGCGTGTAGCCGCAGATGCCGGCAAATTCTTCACTGAATGTGATATCTTCCAGATTATTCAAACCGGAAAAAAGGGAGAGATCTGCACTCCTTGTTATTCCTGCAATAAAAACAAATTTAAGATGCTCGTCATTATCATTAATGGAACTATAGATTTTATCAAGAGCTTCTCTTGCCTCCTGAACCCGTTCGCTCTGATCGATATTATCCAGTATACATTTATCGTATTCATCAATCAGAACAACAACTCTCTGGCTGAACTTATTATGACATTTTTTAATCAGTTCAGTTAAAACAGCACCGATATCTGTTGTGTCCCCGCAACTAACATGCAATCGCTCCTGGTTGGATTGAAGCATCTCAAGAATTGCCTTTTCTACATCCGGAACCGTTTGCGAGACACCTGCAAAGCTGAGTTTAATAACAGGATATTTTACCTGCCAGTCCCACCGTTCATACGCTGCAAGCCCCCGAAACAACTTCTTCTGCCCTTCAAAAAGTGCCTGTAACGTAGAGATAAACAGACTTTTCCCAAAACGTCTGGGCCGTGCTAAAAAATAATATGCTCCTTTTTCAACGAGATCCAGAGCCATGGCAGTTTTATCAATGTAGAAAAAATTTTCTTCTCGTATGGTAGAGAATGTCTGAATTCCGACAGGAAGTTTTCGCATAATAAGCTCTCTCAAACAGAAATTTGGGGACTGTACAAATTAGCCTCGATCGTTTTGCATCTTAACTAAAATGGATCAAAAAAACGTTAAAAGTTTCACACAACACATGATATACGGTTTATTTTTTGACGAATATTATTATATCATCAGGGCATAATGAACAAACGACTTTCACAAAACATACTAACTGAAGAACTGCCCATCCTTTCCTACCGGAAAGACTTCCTTGAGCTCCTGCAAAAACATCAGGTAATTGTAGTCTCAGGTGAAACCGGATCCGGCAAAACCACCCAACTCCCTCAATTTTGTCTGGAGTGCTTTCCTGAGGACTCTACTCTTATCGGCTGCACCCAGCCTCGTCGTGTTGCAGCAACTTCAGTTGCGGCAAGAGTTGCCACTGAGCTAAAGGATAATGGGCATCTGGTTGCCTATAAAATCCGATTTCATGATAAAACCAGCAAAAATACCCGCATCAAGTTTATGACTGACGGTGTTTTGCTTGCCGAAACCAGAAAAGATCCACAACTCAAAAAATATGGCGTCATAATAATCGATGAGGCACACGAAAGAAGCCTGAATATTGATTTTTTGCTGGGATATTTAAAGAAACTGCTGCCAACACGCCCGGATCTTAAGCTTATCATCACATCTGCCACAATTGACACATCTATTTTTGCCGCTCACTTTAATGATGCGCCAATTCTTAATGTTGAAGGCAGGAGTTTTCCCGTTGAGGTGCAATATCTGGAACCCCCTTCCGAGGATAATGACGAGGGTTCTTACGTTGACTTATGTGTGGAGAGTATCTGTAAACTGCATCAGACACAAATTCCTGAAGACACACTGGTTTTCCTGCCAACGGAAAAAGATATCCGGGAATGTTGCGGGCTGCTTGAAGGCAAACTGCCGGAAGCTCTTGTATTGCCAATGTTTGGAAGATTGCAGGCAGCGGATCAGAAAAAGATTTTCAAACAATCCTCCAAAACCAAAATTGTGGTGGCAACCAACGTTGCTGAAACATCAATCACTGTGCCGGGAATCCGTTATGTGATCGATACCGGACTTGCCCGTATATCCCAATACAATGTAAGGGCACGTACAACCAGTCTTCCCATCACCAGAATTTCAAAGGCTAGTGCCGACCAGCGAAAAGGACGATGCGGCCGGATTGGGCCCGGTATCTGCATTCGCCTCTATTCAGAAGAAGATTACGAAAACAGAGAGCAGTACACCCTGCCTGAAATAAAACGCTCTAATCTTGCTGATGTAATCCTGCAAATGATCAGCATGAACCTAGGTTCTCCTTTTGATTTTCCCTTTATAGAACCACCCCACCCCGGTGCCATCCGTGACGGTTATGCCCTTTTAAAAGAGCTTGGTGCCTTGCAGGGGGATAACAAGTTAAACAGTACCGGTCAGATCATGGCCAGGCTGCCAATCGATCCGCAGATATCACGGATTTTGATTGCCGCAAGGGAAAACAACTGCGTTCGTGAAATCAAAGTTATAGCCCCGGCTCTTGCCATTCAGGATCCTCGTGTACGTCCGGCAGAACGTGAAAAAGAGGCGGATAATGCCCATAAAATATTTGCCCATGAACATTCTGATTTCCTGGCTCTTTTAAAAATCTGGGATCTGTTTCATAACGTAAAAGAAAAAGGCCTTTCCTGGAGCCGCTTAAAGAAATTCTGCAAAGCCCACTTCCTCTCCTTTCAACGTATGCGTGAATGGATGGATCTGCACGAACAGCTCGGCCGTATCCTTGAACGCGAGAAAGGATTTATCAATAACAAAAAAGAAGCGTCCTATACTGCCGTCCACAAAAGTTTATGTACCGGTTTTGTGAGAAACATTGGCCTCAAAAAGGAAAAAGAGAAAAAACTCTATCAGGGAGCAGGTGGAAAAGAGTTTATGATATTCCCCGGCTCACACCAGTTTAACAGCGCAGGTCGCTGGATTATCGGCGCCTCCTTCCTTGAAACAAACCGCCTCTATAGCCTCACTGTTGCAGATATTGATGAAAAATGGCTTATCGAAACAGCAGATCATCTCTGTCGCAGATCCTGGTCAAATCCCCGCTGGAGCAAAAAAAGCGGACAGGTGATAGCCGATGAAAAAATAACACTCTTTGGCTTAATTATCACCGCTGACAAGATGGTGAACTTTGGCCGGACATCAAAATCAAATCAGGTGGAAGCGAGACAAATCTTTATTCAGCATGCACTTCTTGAAAATGAAATGTTGGGAGACTATCCTTTTCTCAAGCATAACCTGAAGCTTCTGACCCATTGGCAGCAAACCGAAGAGCGGTTACGCAAACGGAATTTACTGGTGGACGATACGACACTGCATCTTTTTTATGATAATCGCCTGCCAGTATCAGTATACGATAAATTCACCTTAAACCGTTTTTTGCGAGGCAAAAAAGATCACAGCTTCCTTGAAATGACAGAAAAGGACATCCTTGGTCGTAAACCAGATGATAGAGAACTTCAGGATTTCCCTAAACAACTAACCCTTGGTACCCGTAAACTTCGCCTTCAATATAACCTCTCTCCAGGTGAAGAGGATGATGGAGTAACCGTTCGTATTCCACTTGATGATGTGGACAATTTCAGTGCTTCCGTATTTGAATGGCTGGTTCCCGGCCTGCTCAAGGAAAAAGTGACGTTTTTATTAAAGGGACTTCCCAAACGTATCCGTAAACACCTTATTCCAATAAATAATACTGTGGATCTTTTGCTTGATGACAGCAGTCATTACGAAGGCTCTCTTCTGCAGGCCCTTGAAAAGGGAATCCAAAAACGATTTCAACTCCATGTCGGTCGTGGTGACTGGCCAGTAGCTCTCCCAGCCCACCTCTTAATGCGCTATCAACTCTTCGACGCAAACGGCAGAGAAGTAACTGCCGGAAGAGAACTGCACAGCTTAAAAACAAGCATTAATGCCGCACCATCCAAAACAATTCAACCAGTACAAAAGAGCAAGCAGAATCTGGAACGCTGGCAAAACAAAATCTACAGCACATGGGATTTTACCGGGCTGGAAAGAAGAACACCGCTTTTTACCAAAGATAAAGAAATTGCGGGATACCTCTACCCCACTTTACATGTTGAACGAAATAAAGGTGGGGTCGCAATCACCTTTGAATCAGATAGATCGCGTTCAACCCGGGGGAACATTGAAGGGATGTTGTTCCTCTACCAACTGCACTTTAAGGATCAGTTTAAAAACCTGAAAAAATATTGCCATACCTCACTCTCAGGGCCTTCTTCTTTCTGGCTGGCCAATCTTCTTGGCAACAGACAGGAGGCTGCGGCAAATCTCCTGCATTTTATTATGAAATCGCTTTTCAGTCAGGATATCGAAAATATTCCTGATAAAGAAACATTTGATAACACAATCAAAAAAGTAACGCAGGAAGGGCTATACAAAAAGGGACGACAAACTTGCGACACGGTGATGCTGGTATTACGAAAACGAAAAGAGCTGGCCGATCACATCTCACGTTTTGCAGCCCTTGCTCAAAAAAGCAAAACCTATAACAAGGAACAATTTCTGGAATATGACAAGCTCTCCGAAGAGATCCTCAGCAACGATTTTCTTACTACAAGCAGCCTTACAGAACTTGAAAACTGCTCCCGGTTCTTCCAGGCCTTAATGATCAGAATTGAACGTGCCTACACAAGTCTGCATAAAGATACAAACAAGGCAAAGCAACTGACCCCCTATCTGCACAAAATTGAAAGCCTGCCGGACAATATATCATCCATGCCTGCAGAGTGCAGAGAGGAAGTGACTGTGTTTAAAACCATGCTCAATGAATTTCGGGTGACTGTTTTTGCTCCGGAATTACCGGGAAGTGGTCAGGTTTCTGCAAAGAAATTAAAAAAGCAGTGGTTGCAGATTCAGTCTGTCTGCCCTTGCCGCCTTCCTTCTTAGG
>JAOZLM010000099.1 GCA_029934815.1 Desulfocapsa sp.
TTTTCTTTTTCATCCAGAAATTCTGGCTCAACCCAACCCCTCCAAAAATCGTAAGTCCGGCAAGATATTGTACGGCAGTAAACACTTCATTAAAGATTAGCCAGCCTAGTCCCATGGTAAAGAGTGGAATCAAATTTATATACACAGCTGCTTTTCCAGCATCCATAAGCGAAAGTGAAAAATTATAGAGACCGTAAGCAAGTATTGTCACAGCAAGGCCAAGATAAATGATGGCGGCTGTTGAAACGGGCGGTAAAACTGCTGGAATAGAAACTCCGGGAAGCAGCAGAAAAGGAGCAAAAAAGAGAGTGCCGATAAGTGCCTGAAATGCTGTAATAAAAAGTGCCGGATAACGACTGCTCAAACGTTTTACAGCAATCGTATAAACAGTTGCACAAATCATGGCTATAAATTCATAGAAATTGCCAAGAAGAGGATTAGGAGCCTGGCTGCTCACTTCACCACCAATGCTGAGCACTATGGCACCAAGCATCGCCAGAAACAGGCCGGCATAATTTTGTAAGGAAAATTTCTCAGCAAGAAGATACGCCGAGGCCACTGAAACCAGAAGTGGCAACATGGTGGTAATAACAGATGCCTGGGATGCAGATGTGTTTTTCAGGGCAAGGGCTTCAAAAATAAAGTATAAACAGGGTTCAGCCATTGCCATGCCAGCCAGCAGTTTCCAGTCTTGTCTTCGTACTCTGATTGTTCGAAATCGTGGTAAAAAACAGAGAAAGGCAAGGGAAGCAATGGCCATTCTGCCAAAGATTACGAGCATGGGGTGGTAATCCACAAAGGCCAGTTTGAGGGCAATAAAAGAGCTGCCCCAGAGGAACATGGCAAGTACCAGGCAAAAAGGAGCCAGAAGGTGTGAATACGGTTCTTTCATGGGTATTAGTGGAAAACTGCTAATTAATGCTTATTGCTTTAGTGGCTATCGTAATTAAATCTCGCTGGCGAAGGCGGTAACATAAATTTTCTGACAGGAAAGTCAATTCATATATTAACTCAGTAATGCAACATACTAATCCCTTTTTAAATAAAATATTTTTAATCGTTTTTACTCTGTCTCTCACTGTTACTTTTCCTTTATTGTTGCAGGCTAAAATTCCTGACAAAGGCTATAAGAAAACGGTAGAGGCCTTTTCCAGAGTCGCCTGCGAAGATGAGCAGCTTTTTGAATATAAGAAAGATCTGATACGATCACTGACTTATACTAATAAGCGTGCCCTCCGTGCCTTTGCAAAACTGGATTCCATAACGGCTGCAGAGTTTGTGGCGACACTTGAACGGCTGGTTTTTGAAAAAATTAGCTTTGATAATGTACAGCTGCTTGAACGTTTTGTGACCCTTGCCGGTGCCAGTGACGAAATGTCCTGGCAGTTTTTGGATCAGCTCGAAAAACTGGACTACTCAAAAGGCAGGGTGATGACTGGTTTTACCCTGGTAGATGTGATAACTGCCAGAGAACTCCTGTCGTATGTCAGCCGTATTGAGGCGATGCCAGAACCTGCAGCCTGGGCTTTGAAAGCCTTTCTGTTGCTTCCGGGACACAGCGGGCCGGATATCGGTGCTGCCGTAGAAATCCTTAGCAAAATGAACAAACAGCAACAGTGGGCGGTGGAACAGTGTTGCCGGATAAAAGATATAAATGCCTTTCACGCACTGGAAATTATACGATTGCTGCCTGCACTTTCAAGAACCGATGCCTGGAATGCCAAAGGCTTATTTAAACAGGACATTTCGGCAGGAGAGGCTAAATCATGGGTCAAATATTACTTTTCTGAAACCCAGGAACAGAAGGAGTGGCTCTTTTTTGCACGAAATCCCGATGAAAAAGCAGTTTTCCTACGTGGTCTTGCCGAAGCGTCAGATTATCTCACCTGGAAAATTAATGACCTTCACTCTGTAACTAATGGACTGGGAAGGGAAATATCCGCAGCCTCTCTTCGTGGAGGCAGCAAAAGCTATTTAACCACTCTTTTTAGACGTCTGGACTGGAAGACTCGGGAGAAGTTTAAAAATGCATTCTACGGTGCGCTGAATTCCGGAAAAAAAGGAAAGGCAATAAGCACTCTTAGAAAAGCGACCAGCAAAGCGCGGGCGCAGGCAGCCCATGATATCACCACAGTACATATCTATATTTTGCTTTCCAAAGGCAGTGATTTGTATGATTCTTCTTTTCGGGATATTCTGGTTCCCATCTTAACTGATCGTATTGAAAAACGATTCCAGGGAAATCTTCTTCGATTCCTCCTTGCAGTGGATCCGGAAAATAATCACGTCTCCGACTTTATTATAAGTCTTGCACAGCGTGGAAAACTCGCTGTCTTTTTTCCTGCTGATCAGGAAGAACAGAAACGAGTCCTGGATCTGGTGACAAAATCAGCTTTTCAGGATGAAAACAGCCTGATCCTCTTTTCCGCAACATTTATGAAGTTGCTGGAAACTATCGAACCAACAACCAGAACCTATCTGATTGGCGAGATGCTCTCAGCCATTCGTGAGCAGAACACAGTTTTTACCATTCAGCTACGAGTAATATTGCAATATTACCTGCAATACTATTCTGAATTTGTGGGAGACGTGGATAAAATTCGTATTCAGATGATGATGTACGAATACGGAGCCGTTCCTTTGCAGCTTTATACAAAAACGGCATTTGCAGAATGGAAAGCGGATGGCAGGTTGTCCAGTTTGTCTGTTTTTCATCATGATGACGATGGGCGACAATCTTATTCCTCCAATTGCCGGTATCTGAGTAAAAAAGGCTATCATCCCCGTGTTTCGGCTTTTTACAATCTTGGTGTTCCTGCCGGAGTGATTGCTCACGCAAAACAGATAGTACGTTCGTACAAAGCCAATCCAAGCAGTGCGTTGAAAAAACTCTTTCTCCTGCAAATGAAATATCCCTTTGCTGTAGACTGGGTGAAACAGCTGAAGGGGATTGAAATTTCCCATTCAGTGTTTATTTTTCAGGGAGAAGGTGTGCAACGGGAGCTCTTGAAACAGTATCTTCTTGGAAAGCATGAGATGTTCGCCCAGCGCGGGCATAGCTACTGGCGTTCCGAACAACTTATTGACCCAATTTCCAAACTGATTGAAGATGGTGATGTAACGGATCATGATCTTGCCGGGAAACAGCGTTTTATGAGTCTTGGATCCTGTGGTGGCATTAGAGCATACTCAGAACTGGCCAATCTTTTTAACCATAACGTTGATATATTGGCTACAGTTGGAACCGGTAAAGCCGTAGTCAATAACCCGTATAACCAGTTTCTGTTTGAGGTAGTGGCCAACGGAAGGACCGATTTAAGCTGGGATGATGTGGCGGAGAAGTCTTCCAGGATTTTTAAACAGGGCTTAGGAGAAGATTATCTGCAGCCCGGTTCACTACCGGCGATTTTGCATAAGATAATGGATCAGAAAACAACGAACAATGGCACTGATTAAACGAACAGAGCTACCGGCTTATATAAAAGAGCTTGGGCAGTCTGAAGGCGGACAAAAAAAACAGATCTTTCTGTTTTTTGGCGAACGTTTTCTGTGCAGAGAGGCAGCAGATTCGTTGCAGCAGGCAATACTTGCCGCTGACAATGCACAAGGTACTGTGAACAGTGTTGATGGTGATAATGAAGATGCTGCAAAAACACTTGGACAGCTACTCAATTTCTCTATCCTTCCGGGGACACAGATTTTCAGAGTAACTGATTCAAGACTGTTTCATTCCAAAAATGTAGGTTCTGCAATTTGGTCACGAATAGAACAGGCCAAAAGTAGCGGTAAAGAAACATCATGCCGCAGACAACTGCATTCTTTTATTGGTCTTGGCGGTCTTGATGATGACGAACAACTGGCGGATTTAAGTGGGCAGCAGTGGAAGGCTGTATTTGGTTTTAGTAAACCGGCAGGCAATCTGGCCTGGGCTGATGAATTGCTGGCTGGCTCAGCACCATCCAAAAAGAAAGCAACTGCCACAGATCTCGCAAGTCGTTATACTGAAGCCTTCAAAAAAGGTGTACCGCCCAACAATGTTCTAATCCTGTCTGCTGAATCGGTTGATAAACGAAAGCAGTTCTTTAAGTTTATTAAAGAGGAAGGTGTGGCGGTGGATTGTTCTGTGGACGCCGGTGCCAGTGCTGCTGCGCAAAAAGGACAAAAGGCAGTCTTACAGGAAATGGTGTTGAAGGCGTTATCCGGATTGCAGAAAAAAATCCAGCCGCAGGCTCTGAATGCACTTTTTGAACGAGTCGGTTTTCATCCGGTGGCAGTTGTGATGGAGGCTGAAAAACTCGCACTGTACGTGGGAGACCGAGACACCATTACGGTTGAAGATCTTGAAGAGATGGTTGGCAGAACTAGGGAAGATGCTCTCTTTGAGCTTACCGATGCCTTTGGCAAACGTCAGGGAGCAAGAGCGCTGATACTGCTGCACAGATTGCAGGATAACGGTATGCATGCCTTGCAGATTCTGGCCACCATGCGAAATTATCTGCGGAAACTACTGATATTCAGATCCTTACAGATGCAGCCTGAGCCAGTTTATCGTGCAGGAATGAATGCCGGGCAGTTTCAGAAAGAGTATTTGCCGGCCTTGAAAAAACGGGAAGAGTGGGTGGATATGCTGAAAGGTCATCCTTACGCGTTATTCATGTCTTTCAGCAAAGCGCAGGATTTTTCCTGTACTGTATTGAAAGAGTGGCTGGAATTACTCTTGCAGGCCGAATTTCGTCTCAAAGGTTCGCCCCTTGCCTCGGATCTTGTGCTGGAAGAGTTGTTTTTAACCATGCTTGCAGCAAAACGGCAATGAAGTTGAATTAAGAGTTGGTTTTCCGTATGATTAAAGACGAGTATGTGAGTACGGAAATTGACAGACAGGATAAAGGAAAGCAATGAGTGACAGAAAAGGATCAACAGCAACCAAAGACAGAGATGAGGTGAAAGAGCCGCCACTCTATAAAGTCTTGCTGCATAACGATGATTATACTTCCATGGAATTTGTGATTTCCGTCCTGGAACAGATCTTCAAAAAGAACACTTCTGAGGCCACAAAAATTATGATGAATGTGCATCAGGAAGGGATCGGGGTGGCCGGTATATACACCTACGAAATATGTGAAACAAAAGTAGTTATAGTGCATGATCTTGCCCGCAAGAGCGAGTATCCGTTACGCTGCACAATAGAACAGGTCTAAAAAATACATTATGATAAGTAAAGCACTGGAAACAGCCCTGATACGGGCCATACGAGAAGCAAAAGAACATCGTCATGAGTATGTAACTGTGGAGCATATGCTGTACGGATTGCTTTATGATGAACTCGCAGACTATATAATTCGTGAATGTGGTGGATCGCCCGGAAATTTGAAGAATCGTCTGGAATCTTTTTTTGCCGGAGAACTCCCCGTACTGACTAATCCTGCACCGGGAGAGCCGGCTCAGACCGTCGCTTTTAACCGTGTCTTGCAGCGTGCAGTGGCTCATGTACAGAGTTGTGGAAAAAAGGAAGTGGACAGTAGTGATGTTCTTGTTTCTATTTTTTCCGAATCAGAATCACATGCTGTATTTTTTCTTGGCTCAGAAGGGCTTGGCCGTATGTCTGTTCTCGATTTTATCTCCCATTCCCTTCCTGAAAATCTGCAAAAAGAACCTTTGCCAAAAGCTCCGGATAAATCAGCACAGGATAAAAAGAAAAAGGCGGAAAAAGACGACAAGATCCTACAGGAATTCACCGTCAACTATGCAATTGCTGCTGCGGAAGGCCGTCTTGATCCCCTGATTGGTCGTAAAATAGAAGTTAATCGTATGATGCAGGTGCTGTGTCGCCGCAAAAAAAATAATCCTTTGCTGGTTGGTGAACCCGGTGTTGGTAAAACTGCTATTGCAGAAGGCCTTGCACTGTTAATTCATGCGGATAGTGAGGCACGAGCCGCTGATAAAAAAGCACTGGTTCCGGATCTGTTGCAGGATGTTATCATCTACCTCCTTGATATGGGGAATATGGTGGCAGGTACGAAGTACAGAGGAGATTTTGAAAAACGAATCAAGGGTGTTATTTCAGCCGTTGAGCGAAAGAAAAATGCAATTCTCTTTATCGATGAAATGCACACTATCGTTGGTGCAGGAGCCACAAGTGGCGGCTCAATGGATGCCTCCAATTTATTGAAACCGGCTCTGCAGGCAGGAACCTTACGCTGTATCGGTTCCACCACGTACGAAGAATATAAAAATCATATTGAAAAAGATCGTGCGTTGTCCCGGAGATTTCAAAAAATTGATATTGAAGAACCGAGTGTCGAAGATACCGGTAAAATTCTTGCAGGTCTCCAGTCCCGTTACGAAGAGCATCATCGTGTGACCTATTCAAAACCGGCCATGCGGGCCACTGCTGAGCTTGCTGATCGGTATATTAATGACAGATTTATGCCGGATAAGGCAATCGATGTGATGGATGAGGTCGGATCCGCTTTTCGCATGGCCGGAAAATTTGGTAAGGTAGTAAAAGTACGTGACGTGGAGAAAGTAGTTTCCAAAATGGCACGGGTTCCTGCAAAAAGCGGAACAAGTGAGGAACTCTCATCACTCAAAGATCTTACTGCCTCCATGAAAGAGGTGATATTTGGGCAGGACGAAGCCATCGAGGCATTGGTTACTGCGGTTAAACGTTCTCGTGCAGGACTTGGAAATCCGGATAGCCCAACAGGTAGCTTTCTTTTTGCAGGCCCCACAGGGGTCGGAAAAACAGAAGTCGCCCGTCAGCTTGCTGCTAAGCTTTCCATCCACTTTGAACGTTTTGACATGAGTGAATATATGGAGAAACATGCGGTGGCTCGTCTTATCGGAGCACCTCCCGGATATGTGGGCTTTGATCAGGGCGGATTACTCACCGAGTCTATTCGCAAGCATCCCTACTCAGTCTTGCTGCTTGATGAAATAGAAAAGGCACATCCTGATATTTTTTCCATTCTGCTACAGGTTATGGATCATTCGACTTTGACAGATAATTCGGGGAGAAAAGCTGATTTTAGAAATGTGATTATCATTATGACCACCAATGCCGGAGCACGGGAAATGGCATCCGCTCCCATCGGTTTTGTAACAGAAACCAAAGGGCGTGAGCAGAAAGCTCTAAAAAATCTTTTCGCTCCCGAATTTCGTAACCGTCTGGATGCCAGTATCTCTTTTGCCACCCTGGAACCCGCTTCTGTAGAAAAAGTGGTTGATAAACTGGTCAGTGAACTTGATACGCAGCTGGCTGAACGGAAAGTGCGGATCCAGCTAACCGCCAGTGCCAGATCCTGGCTTGCAAAAAAAGGTTACGATCCGGCCTATGGTGCACGGCCGCTCAGACGTCTGATTTTAAAAGAAATTGGAGATGTGCTCACCGATGAGATACTTTTTGGTGAACTGGCAAAAGGTGGCAAGGTAAAAGTGGGTGTGCGAAAAGAGAAGCTCACATTTAACTATGCACACGAGTAAGGTTTAGCATGTTTTCAGAAATGATAGAGGGATTAAGGTGCGGTGTTATACCGGATCTGGGACCTCTGAAAGGGCGGTGCCGTGCTGCGCTCAGCAAAAAGCTTGCCCTTGTCAGCCAGCCGCCAACCTACTGGATAGATGATCCCAAAAGAAACCCTCTGACTGAGCATTTACTCTGGGCAATTCTCCTTACAGGGGATACTGATCTGCTTGATGTGATCATTGGCATTGTGATCATGGAGCAGGAAGAACTGGATGGAATGGCGGTGGAGGCGTATATGCAACAAAGCGTTTCCCGCCTTCTTGCATTAGCTCCGAATGAAA
>JAOZLM010000100.1 GCA_029934815.1 Desulfocapsa sp.
CCGCTAAAATGGCTATTGTTATATAAATGTCAATCATGGTGTCCTATGGCTTGTTGAAAGTCGTGGCCACTTGGGTTCTGAAAAGCACGCAGCCCGAATGTGGGAAGGGCGGCAAATAAGTGGTCAAAAATATCCGCCTGGATGGCTTCATAATTTGCCCAGACCTGATCTTTACTAAACACATAAATCTCAATGGGCAAGCCGGTTTCTGTGGGAGCGAGCTGTCGGACAAGAAAGGTCATATTAGGGTGGATATTGGGGTTGCGGCGTAAATACTCCTGCACATACGCACGAAATATACCGATATTGGTCTGGTTTCGTCCGTTAATTGCCAGCCCGGTTTCGATCTCATGGCGAGCATTATACTCTTCCAATTCTTTCTGCTTTGGGCGCAAATAGTTATTAAGAATGCCTATGTTGCTCAATTCCTCAAGCTCTTTTTCATCCACAAAATGGATGGAGGAAACATCAATTTTAATGCTTCGTTTTATCCGTCGACCACCGGATTCACTCATGCCCCGCCAGTTGATAAAAGAGTTGGAGATAAGGGCGTAGGTGGGGATGGAAGTTACTGTTTTATCCCAGTTCTGCACGAGAACACAGTGGATGGAAATATCGATAACATCTCCGTCTGCTCCGTACTGATCCATCTGTACCCAGTCACCAATTCGCACCATATCAGTGGCGGATAGCTGGATGGTAGCAACAAAGCCAAGCAGTGTATCTTTAAAAACCAGAAGAATGATTGCGGTTAGTCCACCAAGCAGACTGAGCAGGCCCCAGGGAGAGCGTCCGGTAAAAATTGCTATGAGAAAAATAGCACAGAAAACGAATACGATAATGCGGGCCGCATCAGTATAGCCACGAATGGTGGCACTGCGTTTTTTGGAGATTTTGGTGTAGATGGCATTGGCCGAACTGAGCAGGGCGCTGATGCTCAGGGTGGCAACAATCACCACGCCAGCCAGAATTGCCCGGGAGAGAAACTGAGAGATAGCCGAGTCATCTCCCAGAAGGAAATCCTGGCAGACATGGATAACGATTAAGGGAACAAACCAGCTGATTTTATGAAAAAACCGGTGTTCAATCAACGGATCATCCCAACGCATTTTGTTTTTATGGATTATGTTGATAAGCGCTGGTAGTAAAGTGCGTCGAACAAGCCAGGTAGCGAGGAAGGCAATCAGGAGAATTCCCATAATGATAATTACATACGCACTTATATCCGCCATGGATTCTTGCAGACCTTGCTGTGCCAACCATCCTGAAAGTGTATTAAAATTCATATTTTTTCCTGAAGAATTTGGTCGTAGTCACAGTTCTTGAGATCGCATTGCAGCCAGCCGTTTTGCAGGGGAGATTCTTTTTGGAGAAGGTATTTACATGCTTCTGCGGCCTGCATGGCGGCAATAAGTGCTACCGTCATGGGCAAAACGTTGGGTGTACTGTTCGTTTCTGTATTTGAATATAAGGTGTCGATTAGTGGAGAAGTCTGATGATCAACACCGACCTGCCCGTACCATTGTTTTACTGCCCCATGAATAAGGGGGATGGAACGTGTGCGGCAGATTTTTGCCAGTTGTAACCGGTCTTTTGCGGAATCGAGTCCGTCGATTACAAGATTGGCATTTTTTATGCTCTCTTTGGAAAAAGCCTGAACATGAAAACGAATGGTTACTTCAGGATTGATTTTTTGCAATTCACCAGCCACTATTTCAGCTTTGTTTAGGCCAAGTGTTTCAGGAGTGCAAAAAATCTGACGATTCAGGTTGGAAGTGGTGAAAATATCGGGATCGGTGAGGATGAAAGAACCTATTCCCAGGCGTACAAGGAGCTCGGCCGTTCGTCCGCCCAGGCCACCACAACCAATTATGGAAACAGTGGCCTGTTGCAGAGTGTCCTGATCTGTTAAATCAAGACCATTACGTATGGTGCGTTCAGCCTCCACCAATTACCGGGAAAATGGCATACGCGTCACCATCTTGAAGTATTCTGTCAAATTGGCAGTGGCGGGAGTTAAGCATCATAACTCCCACCTCTTCACGGTCGATTTGCAGATCATCGACAACCTGTCCGGCTGTTGTGCCTTCCGGCAGCTCTCTGTCTTCTTTGATAAAACGTCCTTCACGAAAGAAAGCAAAGAGCTTAACAGTTACCAGCAATTTAGAAGTTCCAGAAACTATCTATTTCTTCGCCGGTAAAATCCCAAACAACATTGTGTGGTGCAACAGGTTCTTCTGAGAAGAACTCAGGGAGACGATCATCAAGATTTGTGAAACCGGCAGCTTCATTAAATGCACGCTCGGTTTTAAGGATACTCATACCAAGGTTGCTGACATCGTCGGCAGTGAGGCTAATTCCAAAACGTGCATTCAGCAGATCAATGAGTGCTGGCAGACAGGTTGCATCATCAAGTGCGGCAAAGGCAATAAATACACACATACCGGTGGAATCAATGGCTGCTGTTGCAATCTGCAGATTACGGGAAAGCTCAACCATTCCTTCTTTAGAAAGAGGATCGGCAGTTCCGCCAACGCCAAGAATCTCTGTGGCAATGGTATACCCCATGGTGTGATCTGCGCCCTGAGTGGAGGTCGCATAAGTGATGCCGATTCCTTTAATGGAGCGTGGGTCATAAGCAGGTATTGCCTGATTTTTAACAACAGGAACCCGTGTTACGCCATAAGTGCGGCCAACATTTCCTGCACCGTTACCGATGATGCGTCCGAGTGGAGTACCTGTAGCAATTTCTTCTTTGAGGATACGGGTCATTTCATCGGCGTCACCAAAATTCAAAACTCCGGCTTCCATGGCTACTCCGAAAGCCACTGCTGTTTCAATGGTGTCAATGCCGATATCATCCATGATACTGTCCATTTCGGCAATTTTATCCAGATCATCAATGGTACAGTCTGCGCCCATGCCCCAGATTGATTCATATTCAATGCCGGAGGTTTTGTATTTTCCTTTGGCGTCATTAAAAACCTGAGAACATTGAATCACACAACCTGCATGGCAGCCATGTTTTGGCTTTCCGCCACGTTCAACGATGAGGTCATGCATGGTTTCACCTGAAATCTGCTCATGGCCTTCAAATTGTCCTGTTGTGAAGTTTTTAGTGGGTAATCCACCAGCTTCATTGATGATATTAACGAGGACAGCTGTTCCGTACTGGCCGAGTCCCTGACTTACCGGATGATCAACAAGAGCCTTGGTAAATACTTTGTTTGCTGCTTTAAATGCTTCCGTATCAGCAATTTCAACTTTTCCGTCCTGAGCGTCGAGGGCAATAAACTTGATCTTTTTGGAACCCATCACAGCGCCAAGTCCGCCACGACCAAGAGATCTGATGTGGCTGTCAGGATCTTTAACGGAGATATTGGCTCCGCTCATTTGCATTTCACCGGCCTGGCCGATGGAAAGAACACCAATTTTGTCGGTGAATCGTTTCTCAACGGCTTCAATTACTGCAAAGTTTCCTTTGCCGATTAATTCTTCTTCTTTGGTGATTGTAACGCCTTCAGGTGTAAGGCTGAGTGAGTACCAGCTGTCATCCTGAGGTTGTCCTTCAATGATAAGTGCTTTGCAGCCCATTTTTGCAAGTCTTTGGGCTGAGGTTCCACCTGAATTTGATTCTTTAATGGTTCCGGTAAGTGGGCTTTTAGCTCCTGCTGAAATACGGCCGGAGTTAGAAGCCGGAGTACCGGAGAGTAAACCGGGGGCAAAAATCAGTTTGTTTTTAGGTCCTAAAGCATGGCAGGTGGGAGGGACTTCTGCCGCTACAATATTAGATGTGAGTCCACGGCCTCCATGGCCTGCCCAGTTTTCCGGAACCTCTTCAATGGATGTGGAAAGGTCAGTCATGTTTACGCGAAAAATTTTGTCAGCCATGGTGTCTCCTTGCTATGATGGTTGTAACGTAATAGAAAAGAGAACCGCAGAATGTCGAACAAGAAATATCGAACCGCTGAAGTAAAAGCACTTCGATATTCGATATTTCTTGTTCGACATTCGTTATTCTCTTTTTGTTTTTGTATCTTTTCGTTTTTCCAGACAGGTTATGCTGAATGGAGAAAATCGTAATGAAATGAGAGTAACTTACATACTATAATGATTCTCAATAGGAAAATTCAAGGGTTAATTGTTTTTGCTGGATTTTCCCGTCATTCCGGACTTGATCCGGAATCTTTAATTGCTGCAATGATGAGATTCCGGATCAAGTCCGGAATGACGTGGTTTTATTGCTTATACATAACTTTGCCCGAATCCCGCAAACTGTATCCGCCAAGCTTATGCACCGATTGTTTAAATTCATCACTTTCCTGAACCAGTTGGAGAAGTTGTTCTATTTTAGGGTCATTCAGGAAAATTTCAGGAATAATCAAATCATATCGTTCCTCGGCAACTTCCACAAAATCAAGATGCAGCGCATTTGCAGCTGCTAAAATCCCCATACCACAGTCCACACTGCCGGAGGCGATGGCCGCTGCCACACTCATGTGGGTGTATTCTTCATGTTCGTAGCCACTGATTGCGTCTGGTGCAATATTTTGATCGGCAAGTGTTTTATCGGTGAGTAAACGGGTTCCGGCGCCATTTTGACGATTAATAAAGCTGATATTTTTCTCCGGATCGGCAAGATCGGCAAAGCCTGTGATGTTCAGTGGATTGCCTTTGGCCACAATCAGCCCCTGTTGTCGGTAGCATAAATTAATAAGTTGTAATGGAGTATCTGCAAGGAATCGTTTTATAAAAGAGATATTGTATTCACCGGTTTCTTCGTCGAGCAAATGACTACCGGCAAAATGTGCTTCTCCACGGCGAATGGCCATAATCCCACCCATGGAACCAACGTGTGCCGAAGATACACGGATACTGGATTCGCCCTTATGTAATAAATTGGTAAGGATATCTATGATATTGTCATGGCTGCCAATGACAACTAATGTGGATTTAACATCGGTTAGCGGACGAAGAAGTTCAATATTTACCTCTTCTCCGGCACCCACTCCTTCAGAACCAGCGGGCAAGGTAAGGAGTCCGTCTGCACGAACCAGTGACATCACCGCTCCTGCACCTTTTCCGGCAGGGGTGGCCATGAGTTCTTCACCAACCTGACCCAGAGTTACCCGAACAAACTCATCCACTCCCATGGCTGAGTGCATGGGGCGTGACATACGGGCTGTTGCCCATTGTGATGCGGGTTGCTGTATGCCCATAAAGTTGTAAATCATTTCCTGCACAAAAAGTCGCATGGTAAGAATTGCAGAAACCGGATATCCGGGAAGTCCGATAACCGGAGTATCACCAATAATAGCCAAAATAACAGGTTTGCCGGGTTTTATGGCTACACCGTGTACGATAACTTCACCAAGTTCTGCCAAAACAGTTGACGTGAAATCACGGGTTCCGGCGGAAGCGCCTGCATTAATAATGACGATATCATTAACTTTTGCAGCATCACGCATAGCCTGTTTCAGCTTTTCTTTATCATCAGAAACTGGTGCTGTACCACTGGCATTTGCGCCCCACTCATTTAGATATCCGGCAAGAATTCTTGAGTTAAACTCGATTATTTGCCCGGGAGACGGGGTGTTTCCCGGTTGAATCAGCTCTGATCCTGTGGGGATAACCTGCACCAATGGTTGTTTCTTAATACTGATATTTGTAACACCGGTGGCAAGCATGGCACCTTGATCAATGGGACGAACTTTATGTCCCTGCGGTAGAATAAGCTCGGTGGTGACAATATCTTCGCCAATGGTTCGGACGTGTTGCCAGGGCGTTGCCGGGTTGTTTAACTCCACCTCATGTTCGCTGACAAAATGCACATCTTCTATCATCACCACAGCGTCAAATTCCTGCGGCAGATTATTGCCGGTATTTACAGGAGTGAACTGATCTTTGTTTAAACGCACGGGTGAGGCTTCACTGGCAGCGGCAAGATCAGCAAAATGAACAGCAATTCCGTCCATGGCTGCAGCGTTATAAATTGGAGATGAATGTGCAGCAAAAACCGGCGCACCGGTAATCTGACCCAATGCATTTTCAACTTCAACCGTGGCCACTTCTGCACCATTATAAAAGTTGATCTTTGCCAGTGCCTGTTGCCACTTCTCTTTGGCCTCGGCCAGCGGCATGTTTTTTACAAATATATTTTTCATTGCAGTAAGTGAACCTTTACAATTGTGTTTTCGTGAATCCCTTGCGCATCTTCGGGGATAAGAAAATATCCGTGGGCGCGGGAAAGGGTCGAAATAGAACCGGATTTACCAAGCACCGGTGTGGCCAGTGGTAACGTATCGTGCTGTTTTGTGAGTTGTACCCGGACAAGATCAAGCCGTCCGGCAGCGGAGTTGATGTTTCTATCCAATGTGGCTGCAACAGTCGCTTTGTTTTCTGCTGTAATTTCTGATAATCCTGCAAATGAACGCAAGGCAGGTTTTACAAAAAATTCAAAACAGACCATGGCAGATACTGGATGACCGGGAAGGCCGAATATTGCAGTGCTGTTTGTAAGGCCAATAATGATGGGTTTACCTGGCTTTAGTGCCACCCCATGCACAAGGATACCCGGCTGGCCGAGTTTATCGATCACCCGTTCTCCAAGATCACGCATTCCAACGGAACTTCCTCCTGAAAAGAGGACGATATTGTTTTCTTTTGTTGCCTGTTTAACCGTTGAAAAAAAGATATCTTCATCGTCTGAAACAATGCCATAATCGGTTACTGCAGCGCCCAGACGTGTGCAGAGAGCGCCGAGGGTAACCCCATTAATATCCCGGATTTTACCCGGAGGCGGAGATTCCGACCAGGGCACAATTTCATCCCCTGTTGAAAGAATCCCAACCTGTGGTTTTGCAAAAACTTCAACTTCCGCAATACCCAAACCGGACAGCAGCCCTAAATCCTGTGGACGAAGCAAATGGCCTTTGGGGAGTGCCGGAGCATCTTTTTCAATGTCTTCACCCGTATTGATCAGACTGGTGCCAACACCCACACTTTTCACAATCTCAAGCATCTTTTCATCAACGGGGATGGTGTGTTCAAACATCACCACGGCATCACTGCCCGCAGGTAATAATCCGCCAGTGGCAATGCGAAAACATTTGCCTTTTGTGACAGTACCTTCCGGCATCTGACCCATGGCAACCTCACCATCTATTTCCAGATAGCAGGGCATGGAACTGCTGGCACCAAATGTGTCTGCCGCACGAACGGCAAAGCCATCCATTGTTGATCTCGGATGAGCCGGTAAATCTTCCGGTGACTGAATGTCGCAGGCTAATACCCGGTCAAGGGCGTCGGGTAACGGACAGGTCGTTGTCTGCTTTGTGATTTTTGCAAGTTCGCTGAGAAGGATAGAGACAGCTTCATGCACCGGTGTCAGGCTGCTGCGCCCGAGCATGTCTTTTATGGCCTTAGTTGTCATGGGAACGGTTGATGGTAAGGGCTATTTTTTTGTTTGCTGCAAGTGTCTCCAGCAAGGCTTCCATGGTCGTTTTCTGACCATCAATGACGATGTCCTGGATATCTTTGGCAAGGAATGGGCGGTAATTCAGGAATTTTTCAAGGGAATCAGACTGCATAAAACAACCATTGGCAAGCAGCGCTTCTCCTCGTTCTTTTGCAATCACATTAAAAAGTTTCAGTCGAACTGTCAGCGAAGTTTGTACGGATGTGGCAGTTGTTTGCTTTGCTGTGCCTGTTCTAAGAGCCGCATGTATTCCGCCTTTACGGAAAATGGC
>JAOZLM010000101.1 GCA_029934815.1 Desulfocapsa sp.
AGCGGGTGAGCATCTCCATAAGACCCATGGTGACGATCAGTTTTCCAGCTTCTGGTTCCAGGGAGGCGACATAGAGTGTATTGGATGGCATGACCTGTTCCCTTTAGGCTATGGATTATGAGGAGGTGTTTACGTAAAAGGCGGGAGGGATCACGAAGAATACAAAACAGTAGAAATGTATTCTTCGTGTGAAGCTTTTGTCACACTACTCCCACTCTATAGTTGCAGGAGGCTTGGAGGAGATATCATAAACCACCCGGTTTACCCCGCGAACTTCATTAATGATACGGTTTGAGATGATTCCTAATATATCGTATGGCAGTTTCGACCAGTCCGCAGTCATGGCATCTTTAGAATCGACGCAGCGAATGGCAACTACATTTTCATAAGTACGGTTGTCTCCCATAACACCGACGGTCTGGATGGGAAGGAGTACGGCGAAAGATTGCCATACTTTTCTGTACCAGCCGCTCTTTTTCATCTCCTCAAGGACAATAACATCGGCCTGTCGGAGAATATCGAGACGTTCTTCGTTTACCTCGCCCATAATACGGATACCGAGGCCGGGGCCAGGGAAAGGCTGACGGTAAATGGCTTCCTGAGGCAAGCCAAGTTCCAGTCCAAGTTCCCGAACTTCATCTTTAAACAACTCGCGTAAAGGTTCGATAAGATCAAGTTTCATTACTTCGGGAAGTCCGCCCACGTTATGATGGGATTTTATGGGCGCTTGCCCCATAAAGGAAACAGACTCGATTACATCCGGGTACAGTGTCCCCTGTGCCAGGTAAT
Source organism: Desulfocapsa sp. (assembly GCA_029934815.1). Taxonomy (GTDB): domain Bacteria; phylum Desulfobacterota; class Desulfobulbia; order Desulfobulbales; family Desulfocapsaceae; genus Desulfocapsa. The sequence continues at coordinate 790 of JAOZLM010000101.1, forward strand.
TGACTTCACCGAGTTTCGTTGCTTCTTCTTCAAAAATCTTTATAAACCCAAGGCCGATGCGTTTTCGTTTAACTTCCGGATCGACTACTTCGTGCAGTTCGCTTAAGAAGAACTCAGTGGCATTGACATCAATTACGTTGAGCTGTGTTTTTTCACGGAAGAAACGGAGAATCGCCTCACTTTCCCCGATACGCATAAGACCATTATTTACGTATATACAGGTGAGCTGGTCGCCAATTGCCTTATGAACCAATGCTGCGGTGACAGAGGAATCAACACCGCCTGACAGCGCGCAGAGCACTTTAGCATCGCCAACTTTTTCTTGAATTCCTTTTACAGTGGACTCAATAAATGAGGCCATGGTCCAGTCTGGTTTGCAATTACAGATACCAAAGATAAAGTTTCTGAGAACATCTGTGCCAATGAGAGTATGAACCACTTCCGGATGAAATTGAACTGCCACAAAGGGTTTCTCTTTGTGCCGAAGTGCTGCAAAGGGAGAGTGGTCACTGGTGGCAGTTACTTCAAATCCGTCCGCCATTACCTCGATACGATCCCCGTGACTCATCCACACCTGATGTTTAGCGTTATCTGCCTCAAGACCTGCAAAGAGTCCTTCGGTATAGGCAACATGGAGATCCGCCTTGCCAAACTCACGCATATCAGCATTTTCAACACGGCCGCCAAGCTGCTGCATCATCATTTGGGCACCGTAACAGATACCAAGAATGGGTATGCCAAGATCAAAAATGGCGGGATCTGAGTGAGGCGCATCTTTGTCATAAACAGAGCGGGGGCCACCAGAGAGAACTATGCCAGTGGGCTGCAGAGCCTTGATTTTGTCAAGAGCAGTGGAAAACGGATGGATCTCGCAATAGACTTTTTGTTCACGAATTCGGCGGGCGATAAGCTGGGTAGTTTGCGAGCCGAAATCAAGGATCAGAATTTTTTGTTCATGGATATTCATGTAGCATCTCTCGGTGGTTTTGGAAAACCAGTTATTCCGGTTTCAGAATCTTCGTCTAGCTGAACCGGAATCGTATGGTATTAATCGTAACGTTAGTTAACGAGTGAACTGTTGCAGTGTGAATTATGCAGTTCTGTAGTTTGGTGCTTCTTTGGTAATAATAACATCGTGGACATGTGATTCACGTAAGCCTGATGCGGAAATTCTGACAAAGTTCGCTTTTGTTCGTAACTCTTCAATAGTAGCTGCACCAACATATCCCATTCCTGAACGTAAGCCGCCAAGGAGTTGATAAATTACATTGCTAAGAGGACCGCGATAAGGGACTTTGCCTTCAATGCCTTCGGGAACCAGTTTTGACTGGCTGGAAACTTCAGACTGAAAATAACGATCGGATGAGCCTTTACGCATGGCACCTAAAGACCCCATTCCACGATAGCCTTTATAGGTTCGTCCCTGATAGAGGAATGTTTCACCGGGCGTTTCATCCGTTCCGGCGAAAAGAGAACCGATCATAATTGTATGGGCTCCACCGCCAATTGCCTTGGCAAGCTCTCCGGAATGTTTAATGCCACCATCAGAAATGATGGGGATACCATATTTAGACGCAGCAGCAACTGCGTTTTTAATGGCTGTCATTTGGGGAACACCAACACCGGCAACAATACGAGTGGTACAGATGGAGCCGGGACCAACACCAACTTTAACACAATTTGCACCTGCCTGAATAAGGGCCTCAGTGCCTTCGTAAGTGGCAACATTTCCTGCGATAATCTGTAAGTCGGGGAAGGTGGCTCTGATGCGAGCAACGGCTCCCAGCACTCCCTGGGAATGGCCATGTGCTGAATCAACAACCACTACATCAACTCCGGCATCGATCAGTTTCTGAGCATTTGCTTCAATACCTTCACCAACACCTAACGCCGCACCAACGAGTAAACGTCCCATATCATCTTTTGCGGCGAGCGGATATTTTTTGATTTTTTCGAGATCTTTAATGGTGATTAAACCACTGAGCTTTCCATTGTCATCAACCACCAGCAGCTTTTCGATGCGATGCTCATGGAGTAACGCTTTGGAGTGTTCAAGGTCGATTCCGACTTCTGCTGTCACCAGATTTTTACTGGTCATAACATCACCCACATGTAGCTCATCGTCGGAAACAAAACGCAGATCACGGTTGGTGACAATTCCCACAAGTTTGTCATCACGTAATACAGGAAGGCCGGAAATCTTATATTGGGCCATGATCTTTTCAACTTCAGCAACGGAGTGGTTCTCTCCCACTGTGATCGGATCTACAATCATACCGGATTCTGACTTTTTGACCCGTTCCACTTCTGTGGCCTGCTGGTCGATGGTCATATTTTTGTGGATGATACCGATTCCACCTTCGCGTGCGATGGCAATGGCAGTTCTGTGTTCGGTAACAGAGTCCATGGCAGCGCTGATCAGCGGAGCGTTTAGGCTGAGCGTCTGAGTCAGTTTAGTGGTGAGGGAAACTTCATTAGGCAGTACCTGTGAGGCCGCAGGGGCAAGAAGCAGATCATCAAAGGTCAGGGCAATATCAAGATTGTCGGGTAACATGGGAACTCCTCAGTCATGGTACAAAAGTTGAATCGAAATTTCTGGTCTGAAATGCTAATCAGACTGCTTGGGAAGCATATTGTTGCAATATGTGTATTATAGTTCGCAAGTCAAGTCCAGACAGGCTATAAATGGTCTTTTTACAAAAGAATTATCAGTTAAACAAGGTACTCTGCGTTTAGATTGTTATCACCATTTTAGCAGGTACTGAAAAAAGCACAAAAGGTTTTTTTACGGTGTTTTCCCGGAGAACAGGAGAGAAAGAGAATGTTACTGGAAATCAATCCCCACAATCCGCAGCAGAGACTCATTCAGCAGGTCGTTGATCAGCTGAAACGAGGCGCTGTCATCTGCTATCCCACAGATACCGGTTACGGGATTGGCTGCGACTTTTCTAATCCAAAAGCGGTGAAAAAAATCAATCTGATTACGAACAGACCTAAAGGAAAACCTTTTTCCTTTATGTGTTCAGATCTGAAACATATCAGTAGGTATGCCCATGTTTCAAATATTGCCTACAGATTGTTGAAGAAAAATCTTCCAGGCTCGTACACCTTTGTTCTTCCAGGCACAAAACTGGTGCCAAAGGCTATGTCTTCAAAGCAGAAAACGGTGGGAATCAGAGTCTCTGAAAATCCCATCGCCAGCATGCTTTTGGAAACACTGGGAAATCCGTTGATTAATACGTCACTCCCTCGTGATGACGAAGAGGCTGGATTGAGTGATCCGTACGATATTGATGTACAGTTTGGCAATCGGGTTGATCTGGTGATTGATGGAGGAAATATATATCCTGATCCGTCAACGTTGATTGATCTTACAGGTGATTATCCAGAGATCTTACGGGAAGGGAAGGGAGATGTTACACCGTTTCTTTAGGGGGTGTTTGGAAGTGAAATTCTAAAAATAAACATCGAACGCTCAACATCGAACATTGAATAGAAAAGCAAAAAGCCAGCATTGTTACCGATTCTTTTAGTTTTCGTTATTCAACGTTGAACGTTCGCTGTTGTTATTCCTGAATAAGCGCTTCTTTAAGAGATTTACTCATGGTGAAATGAATGGTCTTTCTTTCCGGAATGTTCATAATGGTTCCGGTCTTTGGGTTTTTGGTGCTTCTGGCCTTGCGCTTGCGCACAGCAAAACTTCCAAAACCTCTCAGTTCAATTCGACGTTCTTCCTTTAATGCTTTCTCCATGGTGTCCAGCATAATATCCAGTGCTGATGTGACGTCCTGCTTATGGATAGAAAGTTCAGTGCTTACTTCGTTTACAAGTTCTTTTTTTAACATGATTCCAGCTTCTCGCCTGTCAGGGCAATGGATTGAATTGAAAAGATATAAAAAAAGGTTGCTTTAGCAGGCGGAAAACATCCGCTAAAACAACCTGTTTTATGCCATATCAACAGCAGACGTTTTACTTCTCTTCAGAAGACTCTTCAGCTGAAGCTTCCTCTGCGGGAGCCTCTTCTACAGGAGCTTCTTCAGGGGCAGCGTCATCACCGGCAGCTGCTTTGAGCAGATCGCCGAAGGTTGAAGGAGCAGCAGCTGCGGCCTCTTCTTTCTTCTTGGCGTAATTCTCAGCAGCACCCTCTTCACCTTCTTCCTCAAGGGTTTTGATGGAGAGTCCGATTTTTCTGTCTTTAGCAGATACATTAATAACAATTGCTTTCAGTTTGTCGCCAACCTGATACATGCCAACTGGAGTTTTGACTTTGTCTTTGGAAATTTCAGAGACATGAACCAGTCCTTCGATTCCTTCTTCGAGCTGTACAAATACACCAAAGTCAGTGACGTTGGTGATTGCACCTTCGATGATGGTACCGGAAGGATAGTTGTTGTAAGCTGCCTGCCATGGATCTGGCTCAAGCTGCTTGATACCAAGGGAGAAGCGCTCATGCTCTTTGTCGATCTTAAGAACAACAGCCTGAATGGTTTCGCCTTTGGAGTATTTCTCGGATGGGTGCTTGATGCGCTCAGTCCAGGAAAGATCAGAAACATGAATAAGGCCATCAATGCCTTCTTCGATACCGATAAAGATACCAAAGTCGGTGATGTTTTTAACTTTTCCTTCAATAACAGATCCAACAGGATAGTTGTCGGTAACCATGTCCCATGGATTAGGAAGAAGCTGCTTCATACCAAGGGAAATACGCTTGGTTTCAGGCTCGATGTTAAGAACCATGATCTCCACTTCGTCACCAACGGTAACGATCTTGGATGGGTGGCGAGGTTTCTTCGACCAGGTCATTTCAGAAACATGAATCAGACCTTCAACGCCTTCTTCAAGCTCAATAAATGCACCGTAATCGGTGATGGAAACAACTTTGCCCATGGCTTTTTCGCCAACTGGGAAACGCTCGGCAACGGTTGCCCATGGATCAGCTTTCAGCTGCTTAACACCAAGGGATACACGATCATGCTCTTTATCATATTTGAGGACTTTAACTTCCAGTTCCTGGCCAACTTTGTACAGCTTGGCAGGATGGGAAACACGTCCCCAGGAAAGGTCGGTGATGTGACAGAGTCCGTCCATACCGCCCATATCGATAAACAAACCGTAATCGGTGATATTGGTGATTGCTCCCTTGATGATCTGACCTTCCTCAAGGACTGAACGCATCTTCTCACGAAGTTCTGCGCGGGCCTCTTCAAGGATAGCACGACGGGAAATAACCACGTTGTTACGTTTACGGTTAAATTTGAGAATTTTAAAATCAAAGGATTCGCCGATAAGTGCATCGAGATCTTTGACTGGTCTGAGATCGATTTGCGAGTAGGGGAGGAATGCAGGAACACCGATGTTAACGGACATGCCGCCTTTAACACGGTTATCAATTTTTCCTTCGATGGTACCGTCTGCTTCCTGAATCTCGGCAATGGCTTCCCATACTTTGATGGCGATAGCTTTGTCGCGGGATAACAGCAGGCCACCTTCATCTTTACGACGTTCTACAAAAACATCAAATGTGTCGCCGATATTAAAATCTTTGCCGTCTTCCAGCTGGAATTCGGATTTGGCAATGTAGCTCTCAGCCTTATCTCCGACATCTACAAGGACGAAATCGTCCACAGTACCAATAACGGTACCGACAGCAACGTCACCGACGTTAACCACTGTATTGTTTTCTTCCATTTCAAAGAGTTCTGCAAAGCTCAACTCTTCGTCGTCTTGGGTTGTGTTGTTAATTTCCTCTGTCATTGTTTCTACTCGTCTTGTGGGTCTGACTGCGGCCCGGTGTTAAGGTTTATGGCGTGGCAGTGACTGATACTGCCTTCCGGTTAAATAAAGAAAGGTCATAGCATTGAGCCATAACCCTTCAAGGTGAACATTGCTTTATAGCAAAAGAAAAATGGAAAGACAAGAACTTCTTGCTAAAAAGCAGTCAAAAATTGACAAACGTGTAAGAAAGTAATTTTTTAGATGGCTAAGTAAAAAACTTCATATTCGAGGAACGTAAATTTAGTGGAATGAGGCGTACTTAAGTACGTCGTAATGACAGAAAATTTACAGTGACGAAGAAGATGAAGAGTTTTCACCCGAAAAAAGGGCATAAATACGACGCCATCAAAATCAGCAGGTGGTACAGAGCGGGAGAAAGCTTAAGTAATCAGTGTTCGAATAATGTCTTTTTTACCTATAACTCCCACAAGTTCTGACCCGTCAAGAACCGGCAGGGTGTGGATGTTTTTTTCCGCCATGATGGTTGCAATTTCGTCAAGCGGGGTGTCGGGAGCAATTATTGTGGCAGGTCCGCTACAGATATCGGCGACTTTGGTGCCTGCCATTTTTTTTATTTCGTCTTCCATTTTGTCTGGATTTTCCAGATAAAAAACAGAATCAAGGATGGTTAGTACTGTTGGGATATGCAACTTTTTTGACTGATCAATGAGGTCACTTTCAGTAACAACTGCAGTTATTTCACCATTTGCTGATACCACAGGTGCACCACTTATATGGTTGTCGGTAAGAAGCTTGGCGAGATCTGTAACGGATGTGTCGTCTTGTACTGTGAAAACGTTTTTGGTCATTATATCTTTGGCTGTGAGCATGATTTCTCCTTATGGCTTATTGCAGTTGTTGAAATTGTATCTTCTTATAAAAGAATTATACCACAAAGGAGCTTAAACGCATAATTGAAGATTTTTTTGAGGCTGAGAAATCAAATATTGTTGCTTGGGCTCAGCAGATTGACCAATACGAGACAGAGTTGAACAGGGGGGTATAGCCTCTTTGGCTTGACACCGGAAGAAATTCTGCTTGTTGAGGCATAAAAAAAATGGCTGCAGAACAGCTGTTAGCATTATTGCTGACCTCAGATTGTGC
>JAOZLM010000102.1:0-1263 GCA_029934815.1 Desulfocapsa sp.
TTAGTATTAAGTCCACTTACTCCACTATATAATGCACTGGTGATACCCATAGAAAAATCCTCCCTCTCCGGTATGGATTAAATTAATCAGTTAGTGCCAGCCAGATGATGCTCAAGCTGGTCCTGTTCGATCTGTTCTTCATCCGTGAGGGCAGATTCGGCTGTTGAAACAGCGGCTGTCCCTGCCGCTGATAGTATTTCATCTCCTACGCTTTCTTCTTCTGTTTCTTCATTATTGCTTGTAGCTGTAGGATTGTTTTTGTCTTTATACACTGCAAGAATAGAGTCGGAAGTGATCTCTGCACCGGCTAAAGTATACAGAACAGCATCTCCTGTACTGTTATTGAAATCAACTCCGGTAACCTCAGATTGAACAAGAGGAGAGACGGCAATCGATTCTTCGCCATATCCTGCTGCTGCCTGCAGTACTATTCTATACTCACCGGCAGGTACATGTTCACCTTCACTGTTCATTCCATTCCATTCAATAAAATGGTTCCCTTTCGTTAATTCTGTCGGGTGAAAAGTGGCCACTGTATTTCCAGTCTGATCCTTAATGTAGAGAGTTACGGATGATGCAAGCCCGTCAAGCTGGTAACCTACGGAAGTGGATCCATCTTCTTCCATCGTGAAATCACCATCTTCATAAGCGACTGTCTTACCGATTAAATCCATTGTTGAAAATCTGTCAGATTGTTTTTGTGCACCGGTCAACGAGTCCATAGATTCGTTAATGTTAAAGAGCTGCTCAAGGGAACTGAATTGTGCAAGCTGAGCTGTGAATTCAGTAGGATCGTCAGGGTTCATAGGATCCTGATTTTTCAGTTGTGCAACCAGCAGGGTGAGGAAGTCCTCTTTCCCCATCACTTCACCGGAGTCATTACCGTAAAGGGGAGTTGTTGTTTGAGCTGAAGATCCAAAAATATCTGTTATTGCGGTCATTGTTTGTCTCCGTGATAAATCAGGCGGTTATGTGCAAACCACTTGCTTCTTTTGCTGTGTCGTCTACTTCATTGTTAAGCAATGCATCAAAAGAGTCTTTATCCTGAACGGCTGTCTTATTAAGATCGCCTGCAAATTGTTGTTGAGAATCGAAATGTTCCTGGAATAAATTCTGCTGCTTATTTTCATCTGTCTGGAGAGTGATGTCGAATGTATCAATCTGGAATCCCTGATCCTCAAGAACACCACGCAGACGATTCATATGTTTATCCAGTGTTTCCAGAACCTGTTGACTCTGTGCTACAATATTTGCAGAAATAGA
>JAOZLM010000102.1:1363-7650 GCA_029934815.1 Desulfocapsa sp.
GAAGCGGATTCTGGGTGAGTTTTGTCTGAATGAGAGATGTTTGCTGGATGTTCTGATTGTTTAGAACCTGATTGCTGGTTGTTTCAGGTAAGACAGGCAGTAAAATCTCTGCAGAGACAAGTTGATCAGCTTTGCCTTCGGTTAGTTGGATTTGGGTAGTTGGAGGATTTTCCTGTTCTGTGGTGGCAGGGTTTTCCTGGCCTGCTATAGCTTGTTCCAGAATAGGATTAAAATTTTCTCCTTCATTCTCAGTAGCATTACCGTTAACAGATTGTGTTTGTGCTGTCTGTTGAACTGCGACATCTGGACTAAGAAGAAATTGTTCCATACCTGGTCACTCCACCTTTATGGTTGTAAATGTTGTGCTGAGTTGAGATGCTGTTGCTTTATCCATTCGATCAAGGATTTTAGCAGCCGCTTTTACTTTAATATTTGCAAGAAGATCAGCAGCAAGCTGTACATCTAATGCACTAAGAGCCTGCGCTGCTCTATCTGGTGACATTTTCGCATATATAAGTCCCAGATCTTTGATTTTCTTTTGTTCTTCAATATTTTTTTCTGCCAGTAGTGTTTCAATTTTTTTCTGAACTATTCGTAATTTGTCCAGTGTATCATCCAGCAGCTTGAGTTTCTTATCGGCTTCCTCTTCAAGAGTCTTTAGCTCCTTCTCTTTTAAAACCAGTACTTTTCTTTCTTCTTCCAGATTGTCCCGCTCATTTTGTAGAATAGTATACAGTCTTCTTTCTTCCACAGAGCTAAATGTTGTTTTTGGGGTTATGGTTTTTGCAATTTGTTCTTTCTGGACAGTTTGGGCTGGTACTTCATTTTCTTGCTTCTCGTCTTTTGCGTAGACAGAGGAGGAAAGAAAACAGAAAAGGATAAAGGGGGTAATTTTTGAAAGAGATAAAACTTTCATAGGAACTCCTGAGTGGTGAGTTGTATATTGTAGACTAACGGCTCTTTTTCTGTGCCGGATAGGTCGGGAAAATTATTACTGCGCTGGTCGAGAGTGATGAAGAATAGCAATCTCGTCCAGCATATTCGCTTCTTTTTTATCGAGATATTGCTTCCAGGTTTTGTTTTGATTATCTTTTAAAGCTTGTAACACCTTATGATCACGACTTTTTGCAATCAGATGTTTACGTTTGTTTGCAACGATTTTCTTTTTTTCCTGAAGCATTTTTTTGAGGGATTTGATTGTACCATTAGAGAAATCAATTCTCTCTTCAAAGAGTGATAGTTCAGTGGCAAGCATTCCTTGTTGTTGTTTTTTCCCAAGAAGCCTTGTGAGATCCAGTAATTCAATTTGGGCAGTCTTGATATTCCCCTCTATGTCTTTTTGTTGGGAAAGAGCCTGCATTAATTTTTGTTGGGCAAGGTCTTCTTTTCGTTTTCTTATTTTTAAAACGATATCGAGGGAAAAGGGCTTGGGGATCATGGTAAACCTTTAGTTATCAGGCTCTGTCGCTTTCTCGCCTGTCTGTTCTGTCAGTGCTGTCACCTTTTCTTTCACTGAGTAATTGCCCCATTATTTCAACCGTTTCTTTAAGAGGCGTTGTTTCGTCATAGCCCTGTTTGAGAAAGGAATCAATTGCATCAATCTTTTTAATGGCAAAATCAATTTTGGGATTTGATCCTTCTGCGTAAGCGCCTATATTTATAAGGTCCTCGGCTTCGTTATATGTAGCCAGGACATTTCTGGCTCTTCCTGCAAGTTCGATATGTCTGGCTGATACAATTTCGCGCATAATTCTGCTCGCTGAGTTCATCACATCTATTGCAGGGTAGTGATTTTTTGCAGCAAGATCCCGGGAAAGAACAATGTGGCCATCCAAAATGGATCGCACTGAATCTGCAACCGGTTCTGTCATATCATCGCCATCAACAAGTACAGTGTAGAGTCCTGTTATTGAACCCTGACCGTGAAACCGGCCTGCACGTTCAAGTAATTTCGGAAGCGTTGCGAAAACTGAAGGTGTGTATCCTTTAGTCGTTGGAGGTTCACCAATGGCCAGGCCGATTTCACGCATAGCAGTTGCAAAACGAGTGACCGAATCCATCATTAACAGGACATTCTTTCCCTGAGCACAAAAATATTCTGCTATGGCAGTTGCTACAAATGCTCCACGCATACGTAATAATGGTGATTGATCAGAAGTAACAACTACAATTACGGATCTGGCAAGCCCTTCTTTACCCAGGTCACGTTCGATAAATTCACGTACTTCACGACCACGCTCACCAATCAGGGCGATGACATTAATATCTGCACGAGCGTATCTTGCCATCATACCCAGCAATACACTTTTCCCAACGCCAGAACCTGCCATGATTCCCATGCGCTGGCCCATGCCACAGGTGAGTAAACCGTTAATTGCACGAATGCCCAAATCCAATGGTTCACTGATGTTTTGTCGTTCCATGGGGCCGGGTGGCAGGGAATAAATAGATTTTTCTTCATTCAAAAGGGGAGCCGGGTGACCATCGATAGGCTCTTCCATACAATCTATTACTCTGCCCAGAAGATTAGAACCAACTTTGATAGTTGCACTGTCTTTTACCACACGTATTGTACTGCCGGGACCAAGTCCGCGAAGTTCACCAAGTGGCATAAGCAAAGCTCTTTCTTCTTTAAAACCAACGATTTCTGCAAAAACTGTTTTAGATTTATCCAGTGGAGTTATTTCACAGAGGGAACCAACCGTTGCATGTGGACAATGGCCTTCAATGATCAGTCCGACAATGCGTGTTACTTTGCCACGGACTTGAATGGTATGTAGAGAATCTATGGATCCGGAAAATAAGGCCATGGGTTATTTATTCGGTTTTTTGTAAAGGAACAATATCTGCTGCCATAACATTATCCCTGATTACCTTAATCTGACTGGTGAGAGTGGCATCAACCGTACAGTAGGAGGATTCAAGTTTACATCCGCCACGATCAATGGTCGTATCCGATTGGAGGATGATGTTTTCCAGACCGCTCATGGAGTCTATGATTTCCTGTTTCTTTTTTTCTATACATTGCAGATCAGCAGGATTTATCTGGATTTGAATTTCGTCTGATTTAACAGCTAGTTGTATAGCTTCCTTTATTGTTAAAATTATCGTTTCGTCCTGTTCTGTCAGGGAGTGACGGATTATTTTTTCACTTATATCCATGACCAGTTCTTTCATTTCTGTGGTACTATTCTTAAGGATTGTCTCACGAAGTTTGTCGAGTTCATTGCAGATGCAAAGGAAGGTATTTGTCGTGTTTTCATAATCCTCCTCTGCTTCTTTACGTCCTATATCCACACCTGACGCAAATGCTTCATTCCGAATAGCGTCAAGATCAATTTCCGGTTCAGCCGGAGCCGGGGGAGTTGAGGGAACTTCTTCAGTTACTTTTTGAGGGGGCTCTTTTGGAATATCTTCAGTAATTGATTTTTCAGGAGGTGCAATTACAGCCTCATGTACTTCTTCAACTTCCTCTTTGATTATGGATTCACCCCAAACTGCCTGGTCACCAGATTTTTCTCCTTGTGGTAGGATGGCATCAGGCTGGAAATCCTGATTCATTTTATAAAATCTAGACAAGCTCATCGCCGCTTCCTGTTCCAAGTACGAGTTTACCTTCTTCTTCAAGTTTCATGGCAATCTTAACAATGGATTGCTGCATGGCTTCTACTTCTGACAAACGTACAGGGCCCATGGCTTCCAGATCATCACGGATCATATCAGCTGCACGGGCAGACATATTCGCAAAAACCTTCTCCTGCATTTCATCAGATGCAGTTTTCAGAGCCATTGTCAGTGAATCGTTATTTACTTCACGCAGAATCATCTGCAGTGAACGACCGTCAAGGGTCGTGAGGTTTTCAAAGGTAAACATGCGCTTACGAATTTCTTCAACCATATCAGGATCGGTCTCTTCAATATCTTCGAGAATTTCAGAATCCATAGCGTTTTGCATGTTGTTAAGGATATCTACAACCTTATCAAGGCCACCAATCAGACTCTGTGCTTTGCTTCCCACAATACCAATCTCCCGATGCAGTGCATCTTCAATTTTGGTGATAACTTCAGGCGATACTTTTTCGATTTTTGCGATTCGATAGACAACATCAGCCCGCATTTCTTCCGGCAAATGAGCCAGAATTTCACTGGCATGCACAGTATGTTGTGTAGAAAGTACAAGAGAGACGGTTTGTGGATGTTCTTCTGCAAGGAGGCCAGCAACCATTATCGGTTGCATACGCGAAATAGTCTCTAAGGGGCGTGTTTCCATGCCAGATACAAGCTGATCCATCAGGTCTGCTGAGCGCTGTTCACCCTCGAGTGCAGAAATAGCCTTTTGGGCAAATTGATTTCCTTTAATAAAGAGACCTGCGAATTGTCTTTTTGATTCGGCAAAATCATTAAAGACGGTTTCTTTTACATCTTCTGGTATGTGATTTATGGTAGCGATGGTCCGGGTTACCTGTCCGATTTCCTCATCACTCAACTCTTCAAATATTTTCGCAGAGGCTTCTTCTCCAAGGCACATGAGAAGTACAGCTGCTTTGTCAATTCCTGTGAGGTTGTCAAAACTCATAGTTACCCTTCATTTATCCAGTTTTTAATAATATAGGCGGTTGGTACCTGGTTTCGCATAACTTCATGTCTGATGGTGAGTACAGATTCAGGTATGATATCTTCTTCACCTTCATCAATGCTATCTTCTAGCTTGGCACGTTCTTTGGCCATTTTCAATTCTTCAGCGGCTTGTTCGATTTCGGTAATACGATCGTTGTGTTTAGTCACGTCAGTCTTCATTGTCTTAATAATTGGTCTAATAAGAAGGAAATAGAAGAGCAGGGTGCCAAAGGACAGCAGGCCAATCTTAACAAGTGGCAGATATTCGTAGAGAAGATTTGTCGGCATTGATTCTGCCAGTAATTCCTCTTCTGGTTTTTCCATAAATGGCATGGAGGTCATACTGATGACATCACCTCTTGTCTTTTCAAGTCCAAGGGCACTTGCAATCATAGTCTCGATGGATTTTAACTCTTCTTCATTCCTGGTTTCCGTTGTGACGTCACTTTCCTCATCTTTGGCAGGAATAACTCTGTCTGCAACTAAAACAGAGACTGAAAGCGATTTGATGGTGCCAACAGGTAGAATAGTTTTTGAAACTGTTTTGCTGATTTCAAAATTTGTTGTTCGTGAAGACTTATTAGATGAGGGGCCGGACCCGGTTTGACCAGCACCGGGTCCCTGCAGATTCGATTCAACACCAGGGATACCGCCAGCACCACTCGAACCAGTGCTCTCTGTTTGAGACTGTTCACTTCTGATTACCGGCTCTTCACCGTCAAACAGTTCTTCTGTTTTTTCTACTTTTGAAAAATCAAGATTAGCAGTTACACGCACCATGGCCTTTCCGTAACCCATGGTTTTATCTAAAAGATCCTGGGCGCGTTTTTCTAGTCTGCGTTCCATTTCCTGTTGATACAGAAGCATATCAACTGAAAACCGCTGGTCGTCATTTTCCTGTCTTGTTCCTTCAAGCACCTTGCCTTGGCTGTTGATAACAGTGACTTCGTCAGGTGTAAGGCCTTCAACAGCACCGGAAACAAGATGAATAATGCCCTGAACCTGTTCTTTGTTGAGATCTTTCCCTTTGCCAAGGTTTACAATAATAGATGCAGTGGCAGCTTTCTGCTGGTTTTTAAAGAGTCTTTTTTCAGGTAAGGCCAGGTGGACTCGTGTATTTTCAACAGGGTCAAGAGAAGTAATTGTTCTTGCAAGCTCTCCTTGCAGAGCACGGGTGTAATTAACTTTCTGAACAAAATCTGTGAGAGCAAAAGATTGTTTGTCAAAGACTTCAAACCCCACACCGCCGCCTGAGGGTATGCCGCTTGAAGCTAAATCTAAACGTGTTTCATAGAGTTGCTCTGCAGGAATCCAGATATTCTTACCATTATTTTTAAGTTGATAATCAACACGCTCGCCTTTAAGCCAGGTAACAACGGATCCTGCATCCTTTGGACTGAGGTTTGCGTACAATAATTGATATGATGCAGTTCTTGCCTGAATAATAATTATGGTAAAAATGGCTACAGAGATTACAGCCACAGCAGCCAGAGCAGCTTTTTTAGAAGTTGGCCATTCTTTAAGAACGGCCAACAAATTCTTTCGCTCAGGAATTTCGATTTCTTTTTCCTGCTCTGCTTCTATTTCAGCATTATCAGTTTGAGCTATGTTCTCTTCAGCCATGAAAAAGTCCTTTTTTCAACTGGATTGATCTTGTTTTATTATATTTG
>JAOZLM010000103.1 GCA_029934815.1 Desulfocapsa sp.
CCAGGAATGAGAAGGCATACTTCATTTCTTCTAACCTCGCTTCAAATTGAACTGTTTAGATCCTGCCGGGAAACTCCCCTCTCCCAAAAGAACCTGTAAAATTACAAACAAACTTATTGGTTCCCCGCCTCTTTCCGTACACTGACTAAACCGGAAAAGTGGCTGGTGTACCTGTATCTTTTTTCAGCAAATTTGACGGACATTTGCTGTCTGTAAGAATATGGGTGCCGGTTTTAATTTCTTTAATACGAACCAGGTACAACTGCTCACGGCATTGCATGTACAGGTCAAATGCTTGCAGGGTTGCTAAATCAACGGCGAATTCAAAATCGTAAAGTTCGCTGATGAGGTGTTTACGTTCGGAATCTTTTTCAAGTAATGCGCGGGTAATGTGTTTTACGGCGAAGATGGGGCCTGCTGCTTCAGAAGCAGTAAACTCCTGAATGGATCGAATCCTCATTATCTGCTCAAGAGGTACTGCAAATTCTGCAGGGTCTACATCCTTTTTAACAAGCAGTTTAAAAAGAGCACTTAAAGCCTCTTTGGTATTACCACCAACAGGATTGGCAAACTTATCAGGGGACTTTTTGAAGAATACTGAAGATTTGTAAGACGACAGGGTATAATCAACCCACCCGTCAACTATCTTATCTTCGTAATTACGAAACGCTTCTGCAAGATCAAGATCCATTTATTCCTCAATTCCTTATACACTCTGTGGTTACAAAACATTCAGGTTGCAATCAGGGGACGACTTTCTCTCACAGGAAACCCAGATTGAATGAATGACCATTCATAGGCTGGAGACTTAGCATTTTTTAGCATGTTAATCAAGAAAATTTTAAAATAGACCTGGTGTTTGGAATTGAACTATGAACTGTTTTTACAGGAGAGTTGGGTAATGCAGAAAAGACAAAACAACTGTTATTATAATTGCAGCTCAGCTTTGTTTGATTTGCCTCATTTCGTCATTCTATACTCGGAGTCTATCGCTTACCTGGTGCGGAATCTCTAGGGGAAATGTCACTTTTACAAGATTCCGGATCAGGTCATGAATGACGAAATCAGCAGCCGGGATTTGGTGAAGAATTCCAGCCTAACGCATATCTTCCAGAATCAGCAACGATTCATGAATATAAGGATCTTCTTTTACTTCCTCTTTCCATTTATCCTTATCTTCTTCTTTATCTGTACCATCACCATCACCATTTTCATTATCTTTTTCGTGGCGATATTTCATATAGTGGGCGCCGATTTTATCTCTTGCAATCTCAGCCTCATCCCGTTTGACTTTCATATCTGAAAGCTTCAATGAAATGGAGGTCTGTTCTGAGCGCTCTGTTGCTTTTTTTGCCTCATCAGCAATTACCTGTAGCCCTTCATCATGCTGGACTCGTTTTGCTGATTTTTCCATTATGGTATCGAGATCAAAGCTGCTTGAAGCAAAACGGGTAAAGGGCACAGGATCTACACGGTCCCAGGGGAGGGAATTATCCAGATGCTGTTCACCTGATTCCAGATGCTGAAAGAGACTGGGGAGGACAATATCCGGTTCCACACCTTTATATTGTGTGGAACCACCGTTCACACGGTAAAATTTTTGAATGGTGACTTTTAACGCCCCAAGATCCTCATATTTTTTGAGATGAAGCAGTGGAATATTCTCATTCATATCAATAAGGGTCTGCACTGTTCCCTTCCCATGAGTATGCGCCCCGCCCACGATCACAGCACGGCCATAATCCTGTAAAGCAGCAGCCAGAATTTCAGAGGCGGAAGCTGAAAACTGATTTACCAGAACAAGTAACGGCCCCCCCCAGGTAACGGATGAATCATCGTCACTCAATACTCGTTTGTTGCCATAACTGTTTTTCACCTGAACGACAGGGCCGGTTTTCACAAACAGACCAGAGGTATCCACAGCGTCCATAAGTGAACCGCCACCATTATTTCGAAGGTCAAGGATCAGACTGGAAATATTCTCTTTTTTAAGTTTTTCTATTTCCCTGCGGGTATCATCGGTTGAGTTCCTGGCGTCGGATCCGCTCCGGGTTTTTTCAAAATCACGATAAAAGCTGGGGATGATCACATACCCGACCTTTGTTCCATCGGGACTCTCAAGCAGCGTTGATTTAACAAAAGTTTCTTCTATCTGTACCACATCACGCTGAATGGGAATCACCACCTTAGTGGCATCCGGCTTTTTCACAGTTAAGCTAACGACGGATCCTTTTGGGCCGCGGATAAGCCGCACAGCATCACGAAGACGCATATCTGTGATTTCCACAGGCTCTTCATCGTCCTGTCCGACACGAAGTATAATATCTTCTGCCTGTAACAGTCCTTGCCTTGCGGACGCAGAACCGGGAATAATACGTACGACCTTTATATATCCGTCTTCTTCACGTAAAAGTGCTCCAATTCCTTCAAGGCTACCACGCATATGGATATCAAAATCCTCTTTGTTTGCAGGAGGCATGTAGTTGGTGTGGGGATCGAAGGCACGGGTAATGGCATTGAAAAAACGATCGTAATGATCCTGCTGTGTTTCCTGATCCATACGGTTAAAAAAGTTCAGATTGCGTTTAGCGATTTTTTCTTCCGCCTCTTTCCACAATTCTTTTTCGCTCTTTTTCTCTTCAACCGTATCTTTTTCCTGTTCTTCGCTGAGATCGAGGAAGCGGGAAATAATCTGTGCTTTCAGTAATTTTCTCCAGCGCTCCTGAAGATCAGATAGACTGGCCGCATATTTCAATTTATCAGGATCAGTCTCATAGTTTTCATCCCGGTTATAATCAAACCCTGCTTTCAGTAATTCTTTGCTTATTTTTTTTGTTTCTTTAATACGCTCGCTAAGCACTCCATATCCAATATCCGGAAGGACAATATCACCTTTCAGCAAATTATTATCTATACCGGGTGCCAGAACCGACAGTGTATCAACATCACTTTGCAACAGAAAACGTTTTTGATAATCGAGCTGTTTCAGGTAAAGATCAAAAGCAGCAAAAGCAAGATCATCATTCATCACCTTGTCTGAAAAATGCATCACCGGTAACTGCTTACTCAGCATATAGCCTATTAATTTATTACGGGAAGTGTCTATTTCAGGGGCTTCAGACTTTGCAAAAACAAGTGGTGCAGCAAAGAAGTTTAGCAGTAAAACTATTGTCAAAAAACGATTATAAAGAGTATTCATCTATGCCTCTTATGGCGTGAAAAAGGAGATAGTATTTAAGGTACCAACAGTCGCAATCTTTTTACGTACCGATATACGATGTTTGATGCTAGTGTTATATTGGATTTTATTATGCACAGTTCGAGAAAAAATACCAGAATTTAGCGCTAAATACCAATAGAATCAAGGAAATCATGGAAAAACTTATTTCAGACCTGCGTGATTTTGCCAAAGAACGAAACTGGCTTAAATATCACAGCCCGAAAAACCTGGCCATGGCCCTCGGTGTTGAAACTGCAGAACTGACTGAAATATTCCAGTGGACAGAGACAGAAGAGAGCCGGAAAGCGGATGCAGCCACCAGAAAACATATCGCTGAAGAAGTGGGCGATGTTATGATTTATCTTACCATGCTGGCTGATAAATTTGATCTCGATCCGCTGAGCTGTGCCAAAAACAAAATGAAGTTAAATGCAATTAAATATCCGGTAAACGAATAGCTGATGACAAGGTCTCTGGTTATAAGAACATACTCTGTGTTGACGGGGATTACGGGAGCCTACGCACTGTTTTCCTTTTTCCCCAGTGCAAACGGTTGCAGTGACTTGTATGGATGTTTGCCCTACTGTCTCTGTGGGCTTTTTCTTCTGATCATCGCAATTCCACTTTTTTTATTGAAAAAATGGGCCAGTAAAACGATGTTCTTTTTTTCCTGGTTCTTTTTTGCGCTCTTTATGTATGAAAGCTATCTGCAGGTCACAACAGATCACACCGGACAGGGACTGCTTGGTGTTGTACTAATCTCACCCATCTTCTTTATCTGTGTAACAGGTATAATATTGCTACCAGCCACCACCGCCGCCACCTCCACTTGAGCCACCAGATCCGCCCCCGCCTCCCGATGACGAGGCACTACTACTGCCGGCAAATGATCCAACGGCAGCGCTCCATGAGCCTGATGCTCCAGCGCCGCCGAAAACACCGCCACCTCCGGTAAAACCACTGCTGCCACTGGAGCTGGAAATGGTGGAAGGGCTTATCGAATGCGACAATCCGACAGCTACACCATATCTGCGAAACCAGTGATCAACATCCTGACCAAGCCCGAATGCCAGTAAATAAGGAAACCACTCATCCTTTATTTTTGGGTTTTCTCTTTGCAGTTCATTTACAAAATAGTTGCGGGCTGCAGCCAGTCTTCGCCTGAATGCTACACCTTCTTTGCTTTCTGCGGATCTTGCAAGATTGATACTGTTATTTGCAGCAGCCATCGCCATACAGAAAAAACCAACGAGAAGAAGAATGGAAACAGGGAAGAGAAAGAGAGCTGCAAAGCCAGCAAGCAAAAGGGATACCGCAAAGAATAACATGGTTCGCAGCCAGCCAAGGTAGACAACAGAGCGACGATAATTAAAGGCATTTATCACAGCAACAATCCAGCAGAACAGAATAAAAAACATACCGGTCAGTTGAATCGGGGTGAACTCATCCTGATGGTAAAAGGCGTTAATGAGCAATGCAAAGAAACCGACAACAGCCAGTAAAACAGTTGGCACCCAACTGTGTCCCGGAGATCCTACACCATCAGCAGTAAGTTTCTTCATCTGCTTTTTCATTGGATCTGTCAATTTGCTTACCGGATTAAAAGTTGTACGACTCTTCCGGTAATGCTCTCGTATTTTTTTGGTACTGGTATTTGCGCT
Organism: Desulfocapsa sp.; assembly: GCA_029934815.1. GTDB lineage: Bacteria > Desulfobacterota > Desulfobulbia > Desulfobulbales > Desulfocapsaceae > Desulfocapsa. The sequence goes on from JAOZLM010000103.1 coordinate 4,882, forward strand.
TTCGTCCACGAACAGCCCTTCTATCAAATCGTACTCATAGCCGTGAAAAGATTCCCGATCAACGAGAAGTTCCATTTCCAGGTCTGGTGGTACAAAAGGAAGTTTAATATCAAAAAAAGGCAGGCGATAGGGTGTCAGCGTGCTCTTCATCTTTCCTTCCAGCACAAGTCTTGCCAGAACTGCAGCGACTTCAGGTGTTGCTGTCGTTTTATCCCAGGTTGCACCAACTACTTCCGGCTTATGACACAAGACTTCACGCACCAGCCAATCGGGCGTCACATCTTCAATTGCAGGAAGTGGAGCAAAGCGGTTAAGACGTTTTTCCCAGCGAAAAAACCGCAGCCCCCGCCATACAATAAAAACAAACAGCAGTATCAGAAAGCTAAGAATCAACCAGACTGGTGCAGGAGTTGCAGCCGATTGTTTTGGAAAATCCTTAACACCTTTGGGGGCCACGTACACAGCAGGCGCAGTTGAACCGGAAAAGGAAAGATTCTGTGTATAAATAGCACCCTGCCCCGGTGGAATATTATGACGAGTTATCTCCACAGGTGCACTGTTCCAGACAGGATCAAAGTCCAGATTCAAGGTGAAATTTTTCACAACTCCTGCGCGTTCAGTAAAACAGAAATCATGATTCAGCAAATAGCCATTATCAGCTAGGACAAGTATATTACCAAGGCTGTAACGCAGTACATAATCTATGGAAGTATTATCAAAAGGAGGATCGGAAGGCAGACGGGAACGCCAGCGGATAGAAGATTTACCATTATGGTTCCACCTGTCAACCAGCCCTAAAGAGCCACGGGTGAGTGGAATTTCCTGGCCATCATCTGCAAGCCTGGAAATGGACTCAAATTGCATTTTGTGGCCCGGCCGAATGAAGAACTTTCGCTCTCCACCATTCCATTTCCCGGAGAAAACGAGGGTCTGCTGCTCACGAATATGGAGACGACCTGTACTGTCAAGCGTTGCCTGAACAGTGATATCCTGCCAGTAGAGTGATCTACTCTGTGCCAATGAGGGGGGAAGTAAAAAAAAGAAGAAGAAACAAAACCAAATGCGACGCATACAGAATCCTTTTGCTACGAATTAAAACAATTCTTTATTCCACAATATATTCTCTAACATCTCTACCGGAACAATTTCAATATTGATGGCGTCGTAAAAACTCTTCATCTTCTTCGTCACTTCAAATTTGCACCCCAAGGGCATTTCCTGTGGGGCAAGTTCCTCGAATATGAAGTTTTTCACCCGAACAAAGGGTACTCTTTTTAGCCCCTCCTTGAGGGGGATAAATACTTAGCCATCTAAAGCTTAGGCTTTTACGAGCTTGTCAATATTATCAACTCATCAGCCTGAACTTTATCTTTCAAGCAGTGCACCAGCCTTCTTTTGATGTCCGGATGCCCCCCCCCAGACTCCAAATCCCTTTAAGATTGATGATTTCGAAAAATCCAATGTTGAAGATGAGGAGTGTTCACGAATACGTCAATCATAACAGCACTACCCGACAATAGCACTCAACAATAGTAACAGTTACCTGCCACTTGGCGAAAACTACCAAACCTTTGTCGTAGAGTGCCAAGCGAACTACCTGAAAGATGTGTATGTTTCCTTTTGGTGCAGAAAAAGTACCAAGAGAAAACAAAGGGGTTCATTGAACTATATAGCACCACGTGTTATAGTGAGCTATGTATCATTTAATGAATAAGAAGTTCAGCAAATGGGCAAAGAAGAAAAAGATCGACGCTCAAAGTCTGACAAAATCTTTGAATGAGGTTGTTGACGGTAGGTTCGAAGCAAATCTTGGCGCTCATATTTACAAAAAACGCATCGCCAGATCCGGTGCCGGAAAAAGTGGTGGCTTTCGCACCATAATTTGTTTTAAACAAAATGATCGCGCCGTATATGTGCATGGGTTCAGTAAAAACGCAAAGGGAAATATTTCCGATAAAGAACTGCTTGCGTTAAAAGAATATGCCGAAATCCTGCTAAATATGAGCAATGATGATCTACAAACAGCTATCACAACTGGTGCGCTGGTGGAGGTAAAGTAAACAATGAGTAATTCAATTCTTGATTCTGTAAAAGAGGGTGTCGCAGATCTGCACAGTGCAGGATTAGTTGATGATATAACCATGAAAAATATTGAGAGCCTCTGTATTCCCGAAGTAAAAGAATACGATGCCAGCCATATCGCAAACCTTCGCAAACGATTAAAACTCAGCCAGGCTGCTTTTGCACGTTTTCTCAACATCAGCCCTTCCACAATCAGGCAATGGGAAACCGGAGCCAAAAACCCCAGTGGTGCCTGCCAAAAACTACTGAATCTCGCTGACCAGAAAGGCCTTACCGGACTAATGTGAGGCAGAATAAGATCTAGCTTGTCGGTGAACCTCAATTCTCCAAAACAGTAGGACATTCCTGGGATACAGGAATTCGTGATCGTATTGCACGTTATGGTCGTGGCAGCCACAGCCCGCAATCGACGTAAACCGGTTACGGAAATCCTAAACCGTATCATGAATTTTATTTATTTCACCCAACCCTGAAAGGGATGAGCAATAGGTGGCACAAATTGCAACATAATTACCACTAAAACTCAGCCAAGAAAACATGCTATTATTTCACATTAGCTGGTAGCAAGGGTTACAGTGACTTGCTGAAAAACAATCCCGCAGCGAC
>JAOZLM010000104.1 GCA_029934815.1 Desulfocapsa sp.
GATTTCCTGATGAATCTGCAATTGCATAGCCAAACAGTGAGGTGTCAAAGAGTCTTTTGAATTTGTTCAGCTCCTGTTCGTTTTTTTTGTTTTTGGTAATATCATCAAAAATTACTACAACTTCGCCGCTTTCAAGTTTGTAGACATAGTTACTGGCCCAAAAAGAAATCTTTTGATCCTGGTAGTAGGTGGTGGGGTGATCAATAGCATTGCCGTCTTTGTACACCTTCTTAATTACATCAAAGAGACCCATTTCTACAATACCTGGGAAAACATCCCGAGCCTTTCTGCCTAGGATCTTTTTTTTATCAACCTTACAAATATCTTCAAGGGCTTTGTTTGCATCAGTCAGGATAAAATCTTTCCCATCATTATCTGTTTTGTACACCACAACACCACAACGCAAATGATGAAAAAGGCTTTGGTATCTGTCTGTATTTTTGATGTTATCTTTCATTTACACCTGTAACTAAACGTAATAGTAGAGAAGAATGTTAAAAGGTGATGAGCTCGTAAAAAAGTGAAATTGTAGATGGCTAAGAAAAAACATATCTAAACAAAGTCTATGGTGTGTTGAGCGGTGAAGTCAAGAAAAACTAATAAAAGACAGAGGGTTAGGAGAGGGCAGCGTGAAAGAGTTTTTTAGTATAAGGATGTTTAGGAGATGAAAAAATAGCATCTGCTGCACCAGATTCAACAATTACACCATTTTGCATAACAATAACCTGATCTGCCATGGAGCGAATTACCCGTAAATCATGGGAAATGAAAAGATAGGTGATGGTGTATTTCTTCTGGAGGGTTTTAAGTAATGATATGACCTGTTTTTGAATAGTCATATCGAGGGCTGAGGTTGGCTCGTCAAGGATTAGAAAATCAGGGCGCAGTACAATTGCTCTGGCGATTGCAATACGTTGTCGCTGCCCTCCGGAAAATTCATGGGGATACCTGTGGATTGAATCAATGCTTAAGCCTACTTCAAGTAAAATTTCGTTGATTATTTTTTCACGATCGGCTTTTGAGCGACCAATTTTATGAATTTGCATCCCTTCGGCAATAATCTGACCGACGGTAAGTCTGGGGGAAAGTGAAGAAAAAGGATCCTGGAAAACAACCTGTAAATCCTTTCGTAAAGGGCGCATTTCTTTATTTGATAATTCCTGCAGATCCTGCCCTTTAAAAATCATTTTTCCTGATGACTCATTCAATTTCAGTAATGACATGCCAAGGGTAGTTTTACCAGATCCGGATTCACCTATCAATCCACATGTAGTGCCACGGTTGATTGTAAGACTGACATCGTCAACAGCTTTTATGGTTTTCCTGTTTTTCTTCAGAAAACTATTCCAGCCACTCTTTAAATGGAAATGGCATCGTAAATTAGTAATTTGAAAGAGGGGATCACTTCCAGTTACTACCCGCTTTTGCGTTGAAGGTACTGAGTCGAGCAGATGGATGGTGTAGGGATTTTTCGGAGTTGCAAAAATTGATTCTGTTGGACCATGTTCAACAATTTTCCCATCTTTCATAATATGGATATGGTCACTAATGCTTTTAACCATACCAAGATCATGGGTGATAAGCAGAAGTGCCATGCCAAATTCTTCCTGTAAATCCTGAATGAGTTCAAGAATCTGTGCCTGGATAGATACATCGAGTGCGGTGGTAGGCTCGTCAGCAATCAATAAAGAAGGCTTGCAGGCAAGTGCCATGGCAATCATAACACGTTGACGTTGTCCACCTGAGAGTTGGTGGGGGAAGGACTTCATACGACCCGCGGCCTCTGGAATACCCGTTCGTTCCAGTAGGCGAATTGCTTCTGCGGCCGCTTCTTTCTTTGTCATCCCTCTATGCAACAACAGCGGTTCCATTAGCTGGTTGCCAATGGTGTAAACAGGATTGAGAGAAGTCATTGGTTCCTGAAAAATCATGGCAATATGATTTCCCCGGATTCGGCGCAATTCTTTCGGATTTAATGAAAAAACATCCTTTCCTTCAAATAATATTTTACCACTACAATTCACATCTGAGGAATCTTCGAGCAATCTCAAAATTGACAATGCGGTTACTGATTTACCGGAACCTGATTCTCCAACCAGTGCAACAGTTTCGCCTTTTTTAACCGAAAGGGAAACATCAAAAAGAACCTGTTTTTCGACAGGTTGTCGCAGTCCGGTGTCAGTGATAAAGCTGAGGTTTAGTTTATTTATATCCAGTAACATGTTAGTGGAAAGAATTGGTCAGGTATGGTTTGTTAAATACAATTTATTGTTATCTGATTACGTACAAAGCTTAGCTACATTATTGAATCAAATGCAGGAGCCAGCCCCTGCGGGCGATTGGACAAATGCTTGCATTCTGATCACTGATCGCTCGCGGGGGCAAGCTCCTACAACAACCCGTAATCTCAGCCCTTCTTCTGGATATAGCTTTTGTGGCTGAGCTTTATACGTAATCAGATATTGTTAAGAACTACTATACAGGATTATACCAGCAGGGCAAAGGGAATAGGCCTTAAAATGTATTGAAAAGAGTTGACACTTTCCTGTACTGCTCGTAAGTTCGATAAGATATAACCTACCTGTTTATTAATTCAACAAGAGCGCCCATATAACGTGTATCCTGATTATCCTTTTACTTCAAACTATCTTTCAATACAATCTCACCGTCTGCACTATATCGATCAGGGGCAGGGCGATGTGATAGTAATGGTGCATGGAAATCCCAGCTGGTCCTTTTATTACCGGAAACTAATCACTCTGTTATCAAAGACACACAGGGTAATTGCTATTGATCATCTTGGCTGCGGATTGTCCGACAAACCGCAGGATTATGATTATTGTCTGGGGAACCACATTAACAATCTGGAGGCGCTGCTGAAACATCTGCAGGTTGAAAAATTTTCCCTGTGTGTACATGATTGGGGCGGTGCCATAGGGATGGGTGTTGCTGCAAGAAGAACTGATGATTTACAAAGAGCTCTGATCTTGAATACTGCCGCATTTCGTTCAATGCAAATTCCACAACGTATTCAAATATGCCGCTGGCCTGTTGTGGGTGATCTTTTAGTAAGAGGTCTGAACAGTTTTGCAGGTGGCGCTGTTACCATGGCTGTTACAAAAACCATGAAAAGAGCAGTTGCTGACGCATATATTGCTCCTTATGATTCATGGGAAAATCGAATTGCAGTAGCTGCTTTTGTAAAAGATATTCCACTTGATGCAAAACACCCATCATATAAAACCTTAGTTGAAGTTGAAAAAGGTCTTGAAACCTTGCAGGAAAGAAAGCTACCAATGCTGATTTGCTGGGGTGGAAAAGATTTTTGTTTTAATAAATCGTTTTATGACGAATGGTGCATCCGTTTTCCAGATGCTGAAAAACATTATTTTGAAAATGGTGGCCACTATATTCTGGAAGATGAATTTGCTGCCATTGCCCCTCTTGCCCGCAGGTTTTTTGAAAAGTAACGAATGAGCATTAATATTGGTCATACCCTTGCTGAATGTGCCGGAGAGTTAGCTGATGAGACTGCCTTAGTTGAAGCGTCAACCGGGCATTCACTGAGCTTTAAAGAGCTAAATAACAGGGCAGATACATTTGCAAGTCTGTTAAGTGCAGAGGGTGTTACCTCAGGGAAAAGAGTTATGCTGATGGTGAAACCTTCAGCTGATTTTATTTGCCTCACCTTTGCATTGTTTAAAATTGGAGCGCCTGTAATCCTTATTGATCCCGGTATGGGATATAAAAACCTTCTTCACTGTATTGAAGGAGTAAAGCCTGAATATTTTATTGGTATTCCAAAAGCCCAGGTATTTCGGTGTTTATTTCCAAAGGTATTCAAGACCATTAAAAAAAGTTTTTGCTGCGGAAATTCATTTGGCTTTTTTGGAGCAAACATCTGTAAAAAGGCTGACTCGTATTCCTCTGGCTACTCTGCCTGTAGCCCTGATCCAACAGATCTTGCAGCAATAATTTTCACAACCGGATCTACTGGCCCTCCTAAAGGGGTAAGATACGAACATTCCATATTTTACGCACAACTTCGTCTCATTCGAGACTATTACAAAATTGGACCCGGCGAAACCGATCAGCCTGCATTTCCATTGTTTGCATTATTTTCCACTGCTCTTGGTGCAAAAGCTGTTATCCCTGATATGGACCCGACCAGGCCTGCAAAGGTGAATCCTGAAATATTTACCCAATCAATTAAAGAATATGGCGTAAGCTATTCTTTTGGTTCTCCGGCTATCTGGAATGTAATTGCCGGTTATTGCAAAAAAAATGACAGCAGATTGCAAACGCTAAAGAAAGTTTTAATGGCTGGGGCACCTGTATCCGGTGAGTTGTTACAACGAATGTATGATGTCTTACCGGATGATGCTGAAATACACACTCCTTATGGTGCCACCGAAAGCCTTCCCATTGTTTCAATTGAAGGTAAAGAAATCACCGAATCAACCTGGGCGCTAAGTATACAGGGGAAGGGTACCTGTGTTGGCAGGAGCTTGCCAGGGATAGAGATTCAAATAGTTGCGATAAATGATGGTATAATTACTGAAATTACGCCGAATAATTTCTTAAAAGTAAATGAAATTGGTGAAATTATTGTTCGTGGTGATGTCGTTACCCGTGCTTATGAAAACAATGAAAAAGAAAACCGAATGGCCAAAATCCCGGATGGAAATACATTTTGGCACCGTATGGGAGATACCGGTTACCTTGATTCCAAAAACAGACTCTGGTTCTGTGGCAGACGTGCCCATAGGGTTGAAGACGCAGTGTTGAACAAAACCTATTATTCCATTCCCTGTGAATCTGTATTTAACGGACACGACGATATTTATCGTTCAGCTCTGGTTGGTGTATACTCGCCCAAAAAGAAAACTACGATTCCGGCAATTATCATTGAACCTGAAAAAAACCAAACAGTAACAGATAAACAACTGGTCGAGGAAGCAAAGCAATTAGGTGCAAACAGTGCTCTGACTAATGAGATTACACACTATCTGCTTTACCCCGATTTCCCCGTAGATATACGTCACAATGCCAAGATATTTCGCGAAAAACTGGCTGTCTGGGCAGAGAAACAACTTGAGGCCAAACTTTGAAACGTGTTCTGGTAACAGGTGGTGGTGGTTTTGTAGGTTTACATATTGTCAAACAGCTTTGTGCTGCCGATGTGGAATGCATTGTTCTGGGTCGTAATATATATCCTGAGGCGCAAGCATTAGGTGCCACTTCTGTGCAGTGCGATATTCGAGACGCTGTAGCCGTAGAACGAGTTATTACCGGAATAGATACAGTTTTTCATGTGGCTGCATTAGCTGGAATCTGGGGCGCATGGGAGGACTATCATCAGATAAATATTATTGGCACTGAAAATGTAATTACTGCATGCAGAAAAAATAAGGTTCAGAATCTGATTTACACCTCAACTCCATCTGTGGTTTTTAATGGTGACGATATTGTACTTGGAGATGAATCGCTTCCTTATGGAGAAAAGGTTCTCTGTAACTATCAAAAAAGTAAAATTATAGCTGAAAAAAATATCCTTGAAAGCAATAATGACACGTTAAAAACATGTGCCATCCGACCACACCTTGTGTGGGGGCCTGGCGATCCACATCTTATTCCACGATTACTTGAAAGGGGACGCAAAGGTCAGCTTAAAAAAGTTGGCAACTGTGATAATCTTGTGGATATCAGTTATGTGGAAAATGTAGCATTGGCACATATTCTGGCAGCAAAAAACCTGGAATCAACCGGAACCGCAGCAGGAAAACCCTATTTTGTAAGTCAGGGAGAGCCCGTAAATCTTTGGGATTGGGTAGATGAATTGTTTGTTGCCTATAAGGTACCGGCCATTAAAAAACGTGTACCATTTCCTGTGGCGTATGCAGCAGGAGCATTGCTTGAAGCAATACACAAGCTATTTGCACCATCGAAAGAACCAAAAATGACACGTTTTCTTGCTGAACAACTTGCAAAATCACATTGTTTTTCAATAGAAAATGCAATTCAGGATCTTGGCTATCATGTAAAGATTAGCACCGAAGAAGGGATGGGACGAATGCTTGCCGGAGGCCTAAAGTGAAAAAGGTAGTACATAATATAGTAACATTTTTCACTATATTTGCACTCCTTCAAGCCACAGGTGTCAGTAAAAGCTTTGCGTTTTCTGTTGGAGAAGAACGGGAAGTAGGCGAACAACTGCTTTATCAGATTCGGCTTGCTTTTCCTTTACTTGATGATCCGGATATCACCCAATATATTAATGCACTTGGTGCTGATGTCCTTGAGGTCGCAGGCTTTCAGTACTTTGATTATCATTTTAATATCATTCAATCATCACAATTTAATGCCTTTGCGGCCCCGTCAGGATTAATCTTCTTTTATACAGGTCTTATAGAACAGATGCATCATGAAGATGAACTGGTTTCTGTTCTGGCCCATGAAATTGGTCATGTTGTTTCACGACATATTGCCAAGGGAATGGATAAGTCCATGAAATTAAGCGTTGCCACATCTCTTCTTGCCCTTGCCAGTATCGCGCTTGGTGCAGGAGCCTTAAGCCAGGCACTTCTTACCGGATCTTTGGCAGCAGGCCAGGCCACCAATTTATACTTTTCAAGACAGGCTGAGGAAGAGGCCGATCTTCTTGCTTATGGCTGGATGAAGGAAATGAAACGCCATCCGAGAGGGCAGGAAGCTATGCTGCGTTCCATGCGTAGAATCAGTCGATATTCCATGGGAAATAATGTCCCGCAATATCTTCTGACACACCCTAATCCATCCCATCGCCTTGATTATGTACAGGCACTGGTTGCTTATGAAGCTGATAAGTTAGAGGGCTTTAGTGCCACTGATGATTTTCAGTTTTTACGAATGAGATATCGAATGCTATCAATTGTTAAAGATGGGAAGCAACTGCGAAATCTTTTAATGAGCCGGCTCTCTGATGAAAGCCTCAGTGAATCTGAGCATGTGATGCTGAAATACGGTCTGTCACAACTTGATCTAAGGGAAAATAATTTTTCATCAAGTAGAACATTACTTGAAAAAGTAATTCAGTTTTATCCGGAACGGTCTATTTTGCAAGTAGATCTTGGTATTGTTGAAATGCAGGATGGCCATAAAGACAGAGCACTTGCTCTTATTCAAAGTGCTTATGTACGCAATTCCAATGATCACTGGGCGATCTTTCAACTTGCCAGAGTCTGGCTTAGGCTAGGTAATTTGCAAAAAGCTGAACATTATTTCAATGAACTCCAGGCGGCTACCCCTGCATACTCGAAATTATATTACGAACTGGGAAAACTAAAAGCGCAACAGGGAAAAAGTGCTGAATCTTCCTATTTTCTTGGAAAGTATTACCTCTACGAGGGAAAGTTACAACTGGCAAGGGACAGTATGGATAAAGCACTGAGGAAATCAGATCTTTCAGAAAAACAAAGAGAGGATATAGAAAGGATGCTTGGGGTTATAGATCGTCTGGAAGAGGG
>JAOZLM010000105.1 GCA_029934815.1 Desulfocapsa sp.
GGAGCATCATTATAATGTTGAAGAAAAAAGAAATCAAAGCGAATGGCAGTTGCAGAGTGAGGCACTTGTGTCATGTGCTGCCGCTGCTTTTTCTACTGCTGTCGGTTTCGGTCTGTTGGGCCGAGCAGAACCTTCTGTCGGATACCGGTCAGAGAAAATGTTACGATATGGGCGGGAATGAAATTTGCTGTCCAACAAGAGGAAATCCACTTTACGGACAGGATGCGCAGTATCAGGGAGTGTCACCTGCCTTGCAGGATAATGGAGATCAAACAGTAACTGACCAGAATACTGGCCTGACCTGGCTTAAATCTGAAGCAGATGTACAGCATACATGGGAGAATGCAATTTCTTATTGTAATGAACTTGACTTTGCAGGAGAAAGTGACTGGCGTTTACCCGGAAAAATCGAGCTGGAATCCATTGTTAACTACAGTAGTTCGTATCCGGCCGCTGATCAGGTTTTTAGTTGTGAGAGTTCGTTTTACTGGTCGGCAACCTCTCACAAGCCCAATCCGCCATATGCATGGGGTGTTTTTTGTGCAGATGGGGCTGATCACTGGCTTCATAAAAGCAACCAGTATTATATTCGTTGTGTTCGCAGTGGAAATAAAACAGTTCTTAAGTCGGACACAGGGCTTGAATGGCAGGAAAATGACAAGGATCAGCTCCATACCTGGGAGAGTGCTCTTGCTTACTGTGAAACGTTGTCCCTTGATGCCAAGGAAGACTGGCGATTGCCCAATATCCGGGAGCTGAAATCTCTTGTCGATTACGACAGATATTATCCTGCCATTGATCCTGCCATTCCCTGTCGGTCATCAATTTACTGGTCATCTACCACCGTTGTCAGTGATACGCAACCAGGTGCATGGGCAACGTTTTTTGGAAATGGTGACGATATCTGGAAAGCAAAGGCAGACAGTCACCATGTTCGTTGCGTTCGTAGCACAAAACAAGAGCAGTAATTGACCAGTAGGAAGTGACCTGATACGTGTTGTGGTTTAGTAGTCCAAGTTGCCTAATAGTAAAGCGATTTTTCACCTAAACTACGGGCACTCTTTTTACTCAGGAAGCGTAAAATCAACTCCCGCAAACTGCACATTTTCTGCAACAGGATTCATCGGTGCAACAGCGTGTACACCACCACATTCCGGACATTTTCCGACATAGGTCTCAAGGGTAAAAGCTGCATTGCAACCCTGACATGTAAGGTCGATTGCTCCCTGTGAAATAGGTTGATCACGCACTGTGCCGCCATGGGCATTCCAGACGAATTCAACCAGCTCTTTGCCTTTTGAAAAAGGACCACCTGCAACACCATCTGCATTTCCACATCCACATTCTGCCATGAGAGTTCTCCTCTTAATTGATAATCACTTAATTTGTGATACTATTTGTGCCATTCTCTAATGGAGGAGCATACAATATTTGAGATGGGAGGAACATGACATAGGTCAATTATCTGTTTATAACGAACATTTTACCATCATCAGGGATAATAGTTTTCTCCAGCAGCTTGTTTTTTTCAAGCTCTGCACGGAGCAACTCTCTCGTTATCAGACAGTGAGTGAGTGCTTCCATGTGATTGGCAAAAACCTTGGCGGGTAGCGGGAACAAGCGGATTCCATTGAAGCTTATGGCGAATGTTCATTTTTGACCCCTTATTTACGGCTGAATTTCATCGATGGAACGAATTTCCCTGGCCTCTGTTTTGTTTTTATTTTCCTGATTTGCAACAATTTTAAATTCGAAAATATTGTTTGAGTCCAGGAAAAGAGAATCTGAAGTCACATTGGATTGGGAGCAGTGAAAAAAGACACTATCTGCTTCCAGGCCCTTTTCGGTTATGGAATAATAGCGCATAAAACCAAATCCACGATCACTGTTGTAATTGATGGGGAATCCCCTGTGCCAGCCGCCGGCATCATTTTGGATAGGGAGAAGGCCGGGGATCAGAAATCCAGAGAGGAAGCTGTCCGCCTCTTCTTTAAGTTCACCGCTTACATTGTTAAAGGCAATAACCTCCACTCGGCAACCCATGTTTTGCAGTGCTTGCACCAGACGGATAAAATCACCATCTCCTGTGAGCAGGATTACTTTGTCAAGGTTTCTGGCCTGGAGTAATGCGTCAATGGCCAGATCCATATCTGCATTGGCCTTGGTGGTGAGAATCCCTTCGTCATCCACAAAATGTTTGACGAATTTTTTGATTACCTTAAATCCGCATTGGCGCAGAATATTGTGATAACGGTAGAGTTTGTGACGATATTCACGATCTTCTTTGGTTCGTTCACCGTTCTCAGCAAGATAGCAGTTGGCTCGCAAAAGGGTCGAATTGCCAAGGTTGGCGAGATCCACAAGGATGTCGTAACGCATTCCGTATCCACCGCAGAGGCGGATATTTTCAGCATCGACGTATATTCCGGTTTTTAGTGTCATGTATAAAATCTCTCATTTTTGATGGCTAAGTAGATAAGCGTAGACTTCGAAAAACTTCATATTCGACGCCATTACTCTTCCCATTCTCTTCCGTCCCTTGCCAGTAATGCTACAGACGCTACTGGTCCTAAAGATCCGGCAGGGTATTGTTTAGGTGGTTCGTTACAGCTTTGCCAGGCATCAAGGATGCTGTCGATCCAGCTCCAGGAACGTTCCACCTCATCACGGCGGATAAAGAGCGATTGATTACCAAGCATGGTTTCTAAGATTAGTCGTTCGTAAGCGTTGGCAACATGACCATCCCGGAAAGCATCTGAAAAGGAGAGATCAAGTAAGGTTTTTTGCAGTTTAATTCCTTTACCAATTCCCGGAACTTTATTCAGCATCTCAATTTCAACACCTTCATCGGGTTGCAGGCGGATAACCAGTTTGTTTTGCGGCAGGTTGCGATAACTGTCTTTGAAAATATTGTGGGGCAGTTGTTTGAAATAGATCACCACTTCAGAACGCTTGGTAGTCATGCGTTTTCCGGTACGCAGATAGAATGGAACTCCTGCCCAGCGCCAGTTATCAATATCCACTTTGAGGGCAACAAAACTCTCTGTGGTTGATGTGGGATTGCCGTCCTCTTCTTCTGTATATCCAGGAACCGGACTGCCTTTGATAAATCCGGCCGCATACTGGCCGCGGACCGTGACCTGATCTGCATTTTCCCGGGTAATTGGTCGCAGTGCTTTTAAGACTTTCAATTTTTCATTACGGATGGAATCTCCATCCATATTTACAGGAGGTTCCATGGCAACCAGAGTGAGGATTTGCATAAGGTGGTTTTGCACCATATCCCGCAGTTGGCCGGATCCGTCAAAATATCCCCACCGCCCTTCAATGCCTACTTCTTCTGCCACCGTGATCTGTACATGGTCGATGGTGTTGTGATCCCAGTTGGTGGTAAAAATGGAGTTGGCAAAACGGAGCGCCAGGAGATTCATTACTGTTTCTTTACCAAGATAGTGGTCGATGCGATAGATCTGTTCCTCGGTAAAAACAGCAGAGACAGTATCGTTAATTTGCTGTGAAGATGCCAGATCATGACCAATGGGCTTTTCAAGAACCACCCGGGTGTTTTTGCCGGTGAGTCCTGCGTGATTCAGTCCTTTACAGATATCATCAAAGAGGAAAGGGGCAACGGAAAAATAATTTACAAGATTTCTGTTTTCCTGATCTGTCACCTCTGCCAGATTCGTATATTCTTCCGGTTTATCAATGTTAATCAGCACATAAAAAAGACGTTTCAGAAGCCTTTCCTTTACTTCAGGTTCCGGTTCATTTTTGCAAAATTTTTGCAGGGCAGCATCCATCTGTTCAATAAAATCAGCTTGCGTTATATCATGTCGTGCGACGCCGATAATACGGGTTTCAGGATGTAGATGGCCGGCTTTATCAAGCTCGTAGAGCGACGGGATCAGCTTTCGTCGTGATAAATCACCAAGGACACCAAAAATGGTAAAATCGCAGGGAAGATTATTTTGAGGCATATGAGTTCCTATTGCTTAAGAGAGATAATCTCGATCTTATTATTTGCATGCGGATGGTCTGGGGACGGTCCTTCCGTTTGCAGTATGCATTTTCCGTTTAAGCCGTGATCCGCAATGAGTTTTTGAGCATATTCTGTCCATTCTTTAGGATGCGTTGCCTCTTCTATGGGCTGGATACCATAGGAAAACTGTAGTTCCTGACAGGTTTTATGGCTGGAGCTGATTGCAAATACCCAGACTGGCAAGCGAAAACGTGTAACGGAGCGAGGCGTATAGCCACTAGCAGTGGGAGTAAAAACGGCTGCCGGATCGTCTATTCGCTCCAGAAGATTCTCAATGGAGATCGCTATAGAATCAACGGTGCTTCGTTTGTACGTAGTGTTAGCACTTTGAGGAAGTATGGTGGACTCAGCGTGGCGTTGCATACGTGCAGGCTCTATAGATTTGGCAATTTTAACCAGCATTTCCACAGATTCAATTGGATAATCGCCCATGGCCGATTCTTCAGAAAGCATAACTGCATCTGTTCCGTCAAGGATGGCATTGGCCACATCTGTTGATTCGGCGCGGGTTGGCCGACGATTACGGGTCATGGATTCCAGCATTTGGGTGGCAGTGATTACCGGTTTTGCAAAGAGATTGGCGCGGGCGGTGATAAATTTTTGGATAACGGCAATTTGCTCAATGGGGACTTCAACGCCGAGATCGCCTCGTGCCACCATGATACCGTCGGTAACTGCAAGAATATCGTCAATTCGTTCCTGAATGGAGGCTCGTTCAATTTTAGCGATAATAAAGGGGTCGTATCCCATTTCTGCGGCAGCATTTCGTACGTCTTCCACATCTTGGGCAGAGTTTACAAAAGATTGGCTGATGGCATCTACGCCCTGTTCCAGTGCAAACTGCATACATTCGCGGTCACGTGGAGTGAAAGCACTGGTGCCAAGGTCAATTCCCGGGATATTTAATCCTTTGCGGGAGCGTAATTCTCCACCCATAATAACGGTGCAGCGGATATCTGTGGTAGTTGCATCTACTACACTTAGCTGAATCAGGCCGTCATTAAGAAAGAGCGTGTCGCCGGGTTTAACCACTTGCGGCAGCTTCATCATAGTGATGGAAACCTGTTCAACGGTACCGGAAATCTGGTCTGTTGTCAGGGTAAACGTGGCATCTTTTTCCAGGAGAACCGGTTCCTCTTCGAAATTTCCGATACGCATTTTCGGCCCGGGCAGGTCGGCCATAATAGCCACCCGCCGGCCTGTTTTTTGAGAGGCAGCTCGTATCTTTTCTATAACTGCTTTGTGGCCGGCAAAATCACCATGGGAAAAATTGAGGCGGGCTACATTCATACCGGCCAGCAGCATTTTCTCGATCATGGCCGGCGTATTAGAGGCGGGGCCGATGGTGCAGACCAGTTTTGTTTTATTTCCTGCTAAAAATTGCATTATATTGTCCTGTTATTCCTGAATGGATTGTGCCTGAATTGCAGTTATGGCAACGGTATTTATAATGTCGGTCACAAGACAACCACGGCTTAAATCATTTACCGGTTTTTTAAGTCCCTGTAAAACGGGGCCAATGGCAACAGCTCCTGATGAGCGTTGGACAGCCTTGTAGGTGTTGTTTCCGGTATTTAGATCGGGGAAGATAAATACAGTGGCACGTCCCGCAACCTCACTGTCTGGCATTTTTGTTTTGGCAACACTTGGTTCGATAGCTGCATCGTACTGCATGGGGCCTTCAAGGAGCAGGTCAGGTCGTTTTTCTTTGGCAATGCGGGCACCTTCTCGTACTTTTTCCACATCAGCTCCTTTTCCTGAAGCACCTGTAGAATAAGAAAGCATTGCAACCACAGGATCTATACCAAATGTTTTTGCTGTATCAGCTGACGAAATGGCAATTTCTGCCAGTTGCTCAGAATTTGGATCAGGATTCACAGCGCAATCACCATAAACCAGTACTTTGGTATCCAGACACATTAGAAATACAGAAGAAACCACAGAAATACCGGGTGTGGTTTTAATGATCTGCAGCGCAGGGCGGATGGTGTTGGCGGTGGTGTGTATGGAACCGGAAACCATGCCGTCTGCTTTTCCTTCGTAAACCATCATTGTGCCAAAATAGGAACCCGGGCTGGACATGGCATCCCGTGCGCCGTCAAGGGTCATATTTTTGTGCTTTCGCAACTCGTAAAATTTTTGCGCAAACTGTTCAGTTAATTCGGAATTTTCCGGGTCAATTATCGCAGCACCATGTAAATCAAGTCCCAGTGCCGCAGCTTTGTTGGAGATCTCTTCAGGGTTGCCAAGGAGGGTGATTTTCACCACATCTCGCCTGAGGAGGATCTCAGTTGCCCGCAGAATGCGCTCATCTGACGCTTCCGGCAGTACAATATGTTTTTTATCAGCTCTTGCCCTCTCAAAGAGACCGTATTCAAACATTACCGGCGTGACAGTCTCAGGTATTTCACTCAGTGTAACCAGTTTTCGTAGCTGTTCCGCATCCACATGGGTTTCAAAAAGACCCAGAGCCAGTGCAATTTTTCGTTCATCTCCTGAATTAATCAAAGCGGGAACAGCGACAGCGTTGGTGGTCGTGGTGTACGTGTCTGTTGCAGCGCTCAAGAGTGGAACGGTGTGTTCTCGTCCGCTAATGAGACGCATGGTGTTCGGGCCGGGAATAAAACCGCCGGAGAGAAGAATCCCTGCAAGATTTGGATAGTTGGAAGACATCAGCGTAGAAAGGGATGCCAGAATGATATCATCCCGGTCACCCGGAACAATAATCAGGTCCCCGTCTTCAACGTGGGTGAGAAAATGTTCCATGGTCATGGCGGCAATCTTGAATTGCTTAACAATTCTGTCCATCCCGTCAGGCCGGTCAAGAACATTTTTGCAGTTTAACGCTTCACTGATATCACCAACGGAGGGTTTGTCCAGCTCTTCATTTTCCGGAATGAGAAATACGGGTGCATCACCTTCAACCGGATCGTCCAGCTCAACTTCGAGTACCCCAAATGTGTCCTCAGCCATACGGTTGACGAAGGTGGCATAGTGAAGACAACCTGATTCGTTAATGGCATCTGCGGTGATCTTGATTTCTTTGGCAATATCACGGGGTGTTTGATTCATACCAGTGATTACGCCGACAAAGGGGCAACCAAGATTTTTGGCAATCTCCATATTGATATCCACATCAAATGCAGAAAGAAAAGCGTTGGAGTTCAGGCCTTCACAGAGGACAAAATCATATTTTTCCTTGAGAGCACTTAGCTGTTTTATGAGCTCTTCAAGGAAAAATTTCATCCGGTCTTCTGCCACGAATGATTTTACTTCTGATGCCTGAAAACCATAGCTATCTTCGTAGCTTATTGATGGGCAGTATCGTTTGCGGATCAATTCAATATCACCGTCTCGTTCTGTTTCAGAATCGATTACAGGGCGGTAAAAGGCGACGTTTCCTATTGAGCGGGTGAGCATCTCCATAAGACCCATGGT
>JAOZLM010000106.1 GCA_029934815.1 Desulfocapsa sp.
TTTTTTTATTAGTGCAAACAATTTCGCAGGGATTACATTAGCAGGTGACACAATTATTGGGATATTGGTACGATACGATTAATATTCACCATGTACGTTTTTGGTTTTCCGGATTGATTATGAAAGCTCTTTTTACAATCATCATCATTTCACAACTTCTGCTGATTCTGCCATGTTCTGTCTATGGACTGCGTTTATATAGCCACGCCGAATATAATGCAGCAAGAGAGCGGGCAGTCCAGACCGCAAGAAGTGGTGATCTGAAAAGTGCCTTACTCAGTCTTGAACGCTTACTCAAGCTCGAACCGGATAACCACGGTGCATTCAACGATTATCTCACCATTCTCATCTGGGACGAGCAGTACAATAAAGCTCTGCATGAATCCCAATTTCTCAACCTGAAAGAGACCCCGGAATATGTATTACGTTCTCTCATTAGTGCGGCTGATAAAGAGCAGGAAATCCAGACACTGAACAGACTCATAAGGATATATATCAATAAATATCCTGTAGTCCCAATAGACGCTCCCGCCAATATTGCAGGAAAAAGTTTGCAGGAAATTGCAGGACTTGCGGCAAGTGTCGGGATGAACCAAACCTCTTTAAGTATTCTTACAACTCTCCATAAAAAGTACCCTGATAATCAAGCCATACTGGCAGACTATATCCAAGCTTTAAAGACAAACAATCAACATCAGGAAGCCCTGGCTCTGCTGCCCCGGGTTACGATTGAGGAAGCACCAGAGTTTGTGATTGATGCACTCATTACAAGCAGTGGAAAACTTGGAGAAAAAGAACTGCAGAAAGATCTGCTTGCAAAAGTCTCTCAGCCTACCAGTGAACCACCGGCGGAAATTGAAGCTCTGATCACCACAGACACAAAAACCCAATCACCAATTCAGGTACCAGTAAAACGAAAGCAGAACAACAAACTATCCAACCTGTCTTCTGAGAAAAAAATCATTGCTGCCGCCCGTAAGCACCTCAAAAAACATGAATTTGAGAAAGCCCAAAAGTTACTCTATCCGTTGTATATAAAGGGTAACAGGAGTGAAGCATTGTTAAATACGGCCGCACTCTATTATACAAGTCAGAACGATTATGCAAGAGCCGCTTATATCTATCTGCAACTCTACGAATTAAACCCCGGGAACAGCACTGCTAAACGATATATGATTTTGAATCTCTTTTATGCAGGCGCACCGTTTAAGGCTCTTGAGTGGCTGCAAACCGACCCGACTCTGCTCAGCCAGGATGAGACCGATAAAATCCATACAGATAGCAAAGCCTTTAAGCTACGCTGGTCCGGCTACACGTTACCAAAAAAAGTAAAACAGGCTGATCTGGTAAATGAGATTCTGGCACAATTACAGCAAGAACTGAGCGAGCGGGAACCGCAGGGATATGACTACAATCTAAACCGTTTGCAGATGGACTATATTGTAGCTCTTCAGAATCGTGGCCTGACACAGGAAGTACTCAACCGTTACGCTCTACTGTATTCTGAGAGCTACACCTTTCCGGACTATGTCCTGTACAATATAGCAAAGTCCTATCTCGATACCAGGCAACCGGAAAAAGCCAGAGAATTTTATCTGGAGCTGCTGCAAAGATCTCCTGACAGTTATCCCCTTCATGAAGGACTGTTCTGGGCCTACTTTGATAATGGCGAATTCAGGAAAGGCCTGGAGGTGGCAACAAAACTAGACGCTGCGACTCCGGTATGGCGAAAAAATCATAACGGTACAATTGTAAAAGAAAACAATGAGAAACTAAATACTTCCCTTCTCGTTGCAATGGGAGAGGCCTATTCAGATGATTTAGCCGGGGCACAGGAAAAACTTGAAAAAATGTCAAAGACGGCTCCCTACAATACAGAAATCCTCTACAACCTTGCATCACTTTATCGGTGGCGCGGCTGGCCAGGGAAATCCTACGATACAATTTCCACTGCCACCACATTCGAGCCTGACCTTGTATCCCTGAAGATTGCCAAGGCTTATGCTTTATTCGAAATGTATCATTTTTCTGAGGCGGAAACAATATGGGATGAATTGATAAATGAGCATTCGGATAACAAATTACTCAAGCGATTCGACAAAGAATGGCAACGGTGGCACAAGCGACAGTTTCTTCTCTGGTCGGATGGAGGAAACTCAGATTCAGACCATAGTAATTATGGAAGTTCTGATTTCACCATTGAATCCATGCTCTACGACAAGCTTTACAAAAATGGACTGCGACCTTTTCTGCATCAATACTACACAACTGCTGATTTTGATGAGGGTACAGGGCGATATGAACGAATTGGCATGGGAACAGAATACAAACATAATCGAAACAAAATCTCTGCTGAGATAAACGGCAGTTATGCCGGCAACAGCGACATAGGCCTTTCTTTACACAGTGAGCACGACATCACAGATCACATAGAATTCACTTTTGGCTACGATTCCTTCAGTACAAACATCCCTGTCCGTGCGTATTATCACGGAATCAAAGGCCAAGGCTATAAAGCCGGGGCGCAATATCGCCTCCACGAAGCAACAATTTTTTCAGCATCTTATGAATTTTTAGATTTTTCTGATAACAATAGAAGAAACAGCTGGTCACTTGTTGCACGGCAGCGTCTGCTGACCCGGCCAAGGGTGAAGATTGATCTGACGCCTTCCCTTTACCATAGCACTAACAGTCGGCTTGGAGGGGCATATTTCAACCCGGAAGAAGATACTTCCTACTCTCTTGCTCTCACCACGGACTGGCTGACTTATTACCACTACAACATGAAGTTCAGTCAAAACCTGGAACTTGTATTTGGCCGATATGATCAGAAAAATTATGATACGGAATCCACTTATGCACTGGTATATCAACATAAATGGGATATCACTAAAGAATTGAATGTCACCTATGGTTTTAAATGGAGTTCCAACTATTACGATGGCGATAAAGAAAACAGGCTCGCCGGTTTTGCCTCTTTAGGGTGGTTATTTTGACGATTTTCAACACATTCATAGTCCGATTTTTTGTCTTTGTACTGTTCTTTTCTCAAGCCGTACCCAGCCATGCTGTAAGTGACTTTACTGCGCTTTGTTATCATGGGGTCAAAACGGTTTCCCAGGGTGATATGAGTCAGGATCAGTTTGCAGTGTCAGCTGACAATCTACTGGCTCAGTTTGAGTGGTTGTATGTAAACGACTTTCACCCTGTCAGTCTTGATGATTTACTTGCGGCACAAAAAGGAAAAAAAGTTTTACCAGATAAGGCTGTACTACTTAGCTTTGACGATGGATATTTGAGCTTTTACGGGATAATCCATCCTCTGCTCAGGTTGTATAACTATCCTGCAATTTTCGCCCTTGTCGGCAGTTGGCTCGAGGTGCCGGAAGATGGAAAAGTACAATACGGGAATAAAAATATTGACCGGGAGAATTTTCTTACCTGGCCCCAGATTAAAGAGATGCAGGATTCCGGACTGATAGAGTTCGCCTCACACAGTTATGATCTGCACAAAGGAATAATCGCAAACCCGCAAATGAATACCCAGCCGGCAGCCATCACCAGAAAATATTCACCGGCAACACAAGAATATGAGACTGATGACGAGTATCGTGCACGTATCCACAGTGATCTTGCCAGAAACTCAGCTCTGCTCGAAAAACACATCGGTAAAAAACCGCGTATTATGGTCTGGCCTTATGGTGCATACAATCAGGAAAGCAAAGAAATTGCTGCGGCACTTGGTATGGAAACAAACCTTTTCCTCAATGAGGAAAAACCAAATAAACTCGGTAAACTGCAGGACATTAACAGATATCTCATGGAAGCAAATCCGGATGTAAGTGATTTTGCATACACGATGAACCGGGTTCATCGCCCTGAACCGGAAAGGATGGTTCATATTGATCTCGATTATGTGTATGACAAAAATCCAGATCAGCAGAACAGAAATCTGGATCTTCTGCTCGACAGAATAAAAGCTTTTAACATTAGTACCGTTTATCTCCAGGCTTTCGCCGATCCTGATGGTGATGGCGATGTGGATGCACTCTACTTTCCCAATCGTCACCTGCCCATGCGGGCTGACCTTTTTAACCGTGTGGCCTGGCAGTTACGAACCAGAGCCGGTGTGAAAGTGTATGCGTGGATGCCTGTGCTCGCTTTTGATCTGGGAGAAGAAGCCTTTGAACGGTTGGGAGTAAAAGAATACAAAGACGGGATAATTCGCAATACAACTGCATCCTACAGACGCCTCTCCCCTTTTAATCCGGAAGCCCGAAAGATCATCAATGGTATTTATGCAGATCTTGGTAGATATTCGAACTTTTATGGAATACTCTTTCATGATGATGCATATTTTACTGATTTTGAAGATTTCGGCCAATCTGCCCTAACATTTTATGCTAAACAGGGAATCACAGCCACTCCTGCCGAAATGGTCTCTAATCCTGACCTGGTGGGGCGCCTCTCAGAGATAAAAACGGACTACCTGATAGCCTTCACTGAAGAACTTACGAACACAATACGAACCTACGCACCCGATGTGCTCACTGCGCGAAATATGTATGCTCTGCCGATCCTTAAACCTGAAAGTGAACAGTGGTTTGCACAAAATCTGGAAAAGTTTATAGCGCATTATGATACCACAGCCATTATGGCAATGCCTTACATGGAGCAGGCTGCAAACCCACAAAAATGGCTCGCAGAGCTACTACGAACAGTTAAAAATCGAATTCCACCTTTTGACCCCGAAAACCCTGCTGCCCCAAATCTCAGTAAAGTTCTTTTTGAATTACAAGCGACTGACTGGGAAACAGGGCAGCCGATTAAAGACAGCGTTTTAACGTCCCAGATGCGATTTCTGCTGCAAAACGGGATTAATAAAATCGGCTACTACCCTGACAATTTCCATGACAATCAGCCTGATCTCGAGAGCGTCAGATCCGTTTTTTCCCTCCAGACTTTTCCCTTCAGGAGGAAATAGAGCCCACTATGTTTGAATCACAACACCCACTTATAGCGGCCACGCTCTCTTTTGCCTTTTATTATCCGTTCTTTATGGCCTTTTTCTGGATGATAGGAGGACTATACTACAGGTTTCACTGGGAAAATAAAACGGGCAGGCGACCAGATAATCCGCCAATTATGGAGCATGAGCCACCGGTCTCACTTCTTGTCCCCTGCCATAATGAGGGAGAGAACGTTCGTGACACCATCGATTTTCTGCTGGCACAGGAATATCCAGACTTTGAAGTTATTGCCATCAATGACGGAAGCACGGATAATACTGGTGAAGTGCTGAATGAACTCTGCAAAAAACATAACAAATTACGTGTTATTCACCTTGCCGCCAATCAGGGAAAAGCCATGGCATTAAACACTGCGGCCCTTATGGCAAATGCTGAATATCTACTCTGCGTGGATGGTGATGCACTGCTGGATCCACATGCTACCCGCTGGATCATCAGGCATTTTATGCAGGGTCATGATGTGGGTGCTGTCACAGGCAATCCGCGTATCCGTAATCGTACAACTATCCTCGGGAAAATTCAGGTTGGTGAGTTCTCTTCCATTATCGGAATGATTAAACGGGCACAACGAATTTATGGCCGTATTTTCACTGCATCAGGTGTTATTGTAGCCTTTCGGAAAACTGCTCTTCATCAGATTGGCTACTGGAACAGCGACATGATCACTGAAGATATCGATGTCAGCTGGCGTCTGCAACTCGCCAATTGGCAAATTCGATACGAACCCAACGCCCTCTGCTGGATTCTTATGCCGGAAACATTTCGTGGTCTGTGGAAACAGCGTATCCGCTGGGCACAAGGTGGTGCAGAGGTGATGAAACGCTACTCCAGCCATCTCTTTAAATTTTCATCACGAGCCATGTGGCCTATTTTTTATGAGTATCTCCTGAGTGTTTTCTGGAGTTTTCTTATGGCCACCATTCTCCTTATCTGGGTAACAGAACAGTTTATCGTTGTACCTGATGCTATTTTTATTCATCGTATCATGCCGGGCTGGACTGGTGTGTTGATTGTTTTGACAGCAATGTTGCAGTTTATCGTCAGCCTGATAATTGACTCCAGGTATGAAAAAAATATTCTCAAATATTACTTCTGGATGATCTGGTATCCGATGTTCTACTGGATGATTAACACTGCAACAATGGTGGCAGGCGCACCACGTGGATTTTTCAAAAAACAGGGACAACGTGCGATCTGGAAAAGCCCTGACAGAGGAATACGATAATGGAATCACTGATTATTGATCGTCCCAGCAAACGGACGCTCAAACAAAAATACATCGACAACAGCTTAAAAGTTATCATGTTCCTTGGCTGGCTATATCTTTGTGTTCCTGCAATCACATTTGGCGTCTGGTACATTGCCTACACTTTTTTCAATCAGCACCTGATTCTCCTTGAAGGCTATAAAGAATACAAAACCATCACATCATTCTGGTATCTTGTGATAATTGCCAACATGCTGGTATTGACCTTTGCCTGGTCAAAGGGGAATAAATTTTTCTCGAAAAAAAATGATGCCGTACACTCAGATACACGCCTGCCTATCCACGAAACAAGTTCCTTTTATCAGCTAACTGAACAGGATATTATTCACTACCGTAAGATGAAAAACATGACTGTGACACATGATGGCACAGGTAAAATCACCAAGGTTATAACGCAGTAGCACAAGACAAAAAACAACCCCGGTATATATACTTGTTTATTTTCTAATTTTCCCATGATAGCGTAAGAATTACTCAAACACTTTTATGCTTAACAGTTTTTTCACTATCAAGGAGGGAAGAGTATGCCCATAATTAAATGGCAAGATTCTTTTTCAGTAGGCATTCAACGATTTGACGACGAACACAAAGTACTTCTCGATATAATTAATGAGATGTTCATTATTGTAAGGGATCAAAAAACAGTTGATCATCTCAGTATTGAGATAAATAAGCTTATTCAATATACTCAGGAACACTTTGCCGATGAAGAAGAGGCAATGGAGAAAGCCGGCTACCCTGCGCTGGACGAGCACAAAGTCATCCATGAAAAATTGTTGAACGATGTGGTAGTATTCAAAAAACGTGTAGATAATGGTGAGAAAGAGGTGACAACCACTTTTTATCATTTTTTACGGGACTGGTTACTTACCCACATAATGGAAGAAGATATGCAGTATAAACCGTTTTTAGCTGATCCAACAAATAAGGCTACAACAACCTGATCGAGGTAAAAATGCACATGAGAAACAGATCCGCCCTTACTGCCTCCTTACTATTTTTTGCAGGATTTCTCCTTATCTGCTCCTCAGTGACTACTTTACCCGCACAAGCAGCAGATAAACGATTCGTTGTCTTAAAAG
>JAOZLM010000107.1 GCA_029934815.1 Desulfocapsa sp.
AACGACAGCAAATTTGCAGTGACGAAGAAGATGAAGAGTTTTTACGACGCCATCAAGCTTCCAAAACAGCTCCCACTGTGCCAAAGAAAAACCGTTCACCTAAATGTGCATGCAGCAGCGATGCTTTTTCAAGCCCGGTACAGTGTGACACGCCAAGATGCTCTATATTATATTGATCGATAACTTTTAATGTTTCATCAAATTGTGAACCCGAGGCAAAGCCCAAATGAGTGCCACCGATCACAGCATATATGCGGTCCTTACCCAATTGTTCTGTCACATAATTGAGGATATTCACCATTCCGGCATGTGCGCATCCCAAAACAATGATTAAGCCCTTATCACTATCCAGTACCATGGAAAGATCATCCTCCACAGGATCAGGATGAACTCGCTTCCCGTCAGGAAATAGGAGTGTCATGTTGGGATCGTTCTTTTCAAACAGGCTTTTACGTGGAATTTGACCAGTGAGATAAACACCGGAACCAACTTCCACCAATTCGGTACCCAGCTTAAAAACAGCCCCTAGAGATTCCAGATAGCCACGTCGATAAGGAATACCGATATCACGGGTCACGTCATTTTTAGACCAGATACGCTGTGCAAACATCTCGCTGTGCCCATAGACATCCACCACTCCTTTTCGTTTCAGAACCGCTGGCAAGCCACCCGTATGATCATAGTGACCATGGCTGATCATAATGGCTTCAATACTTCGCAGTTCCTTATCCAACGCAAGGGAATTGTGCATGATACTTAGCCCCTGCCCGGTATCGAACAGATAATTCCCCTTATCCGTTTCGATAAAACAGGAAAAGCCATGCTCCCCAATGACATCTGAGGGGACTCCCACTGAGTTTTCACATAATATTGTTACACGAGTCTTCATTGGTATCAGCTATCCAAGAGTAAAAGGTAAAAACACCTAATAATTACAGAAACAACTCACGCACGTCTTTCAAGTGCAACGAATCACAAATCACAATGGCACGATCCCCTGCATTAATCCGGGTTTCACCAACCGCCGTTTCCCACAAACCATCTCGAAAAACAGAACCAATAATAATATATTCGCCAAGTTTTGTATCGAGTTTTGCCAGTTTTTTTCTGGTGATGGGAGATCCGGGAGCGGCAATTAAATCAACAACCTCTGCTTCAAAACCATGCATGTGAGAAACAGACAGCATCTCGCTGCGCTGAATAAATGTGAAAATCTCATTTCCGGCCAGAATCTTTTTATTAATGGCAATATCTGAACCGCTGGTGGATGCCAGAACCACATATTCCTCTTTATTTACAAGGGAAATGGTCTTTGTTTTATTCCCGCCATGATCTGCAGCCTCTGCCAGATGCTTCACCAGCATACAGGTCATGATATTGGTTTCATTTTCACCAGTGGTTGCTATGAAAGTGTCGGTGTCGGCAATTCCCGCAGCGATAAGTACCTCCTTGTCCGATCCATCACCGAGCAGCACTTCGGTATCGGGAAGCATGGCGGAGAGTTCTGATGCCCGTTTTTCATCTTTTTCAAGGAGTTTGACCCGTACTGATCGCCCAAGGAGTTCCGCAATACGGCTGCCAACCAATCCGCCACCAACAATCATCACCCGTAGACGATGCTGTTTTTGAATGCCGGTTATTTCCATCAGCCTTGGAAGGTCTTCGGTACCGGCCATAATCAATATCTGATCATGGGGGTGAACTTCTGTCTGCCCGTTGGGGATAATTGTCTCAATACCTCTGGCAATTGCCACCACCCGAAAAGCGATATCATTATAACTTCGGGCTATATCAATGAGGTTTTTTCCGGCAAAAGGAGAGTCATCATCGATACGAGTAGCCATGGCCTGCATTTTGCCAAGGGCAATATCAATAATTTCATCACCAGCCGCCCGTTTAATAAGGCGTTCGATTTCCTGCGCAACCAGCTCTTCAGGATGAATAAAAAGATCAATTTTCAGATCGTCACCGGAGAGAAACGAATCATCATGTCCATATTCACCAGATCGTACGCGGGCAATTTTCTGCTCGATACCAAAACGATTGGCAATTATGGCAGACAGCATATTCACCGCATCATTGTCAGTGACTGCAATCATAAAATCCATGGCTTCAGCATTTGCTTCCTGCCAGTTAGCTATGGACATCGCATTTCCGGTTATAAGACGGGCATCAAGATGCTCATCCGCCTTACGTACAAGATCGGCGTCCGGCTCAATAACAGTGAGAGCGTATCCTTCATGTACCAGCCGTTTAGCGAGATACAAACCAATTCCGCCAAGGCCAATGACCAGTATATTTTCTTCCTTTTTCTTTTTTCCGAACATAATGACGAGTTATACGAAATATCACAATAGAAAGCCAGCAGATATTCATTCCTGCAGACTGGTACAGGAGCAAGTATTCTCTACCGGAGAAAACAGCTTAAAACACTTCACAGAAACCGGCATTACTGGTATATATGAAAAGACATGTCTCATTACCTGAAAATATCACGAGGAAAACTCTTTCACTAGTTTACACATCACACCTGAATGAACCTATTATTTCTCTACCTCTTCCTTGCCATTGGCGTTTCTTTTTTGTGTTCTATCCTTGAGTCAGTTTTGCTCTCCACCAACATGGCCTACATTGCTGTACTCGAAAAAACACGACCATCGGCAGCCAAAATCCTAAAAGGCCATAAGCAGGATCTTAACAAATCCATTGCGGCCATCCTGATTCTAAACACCATTGCCCACACCCTTGGTGCTGCAGGTGTTGGGGCTCAGGCAGAATCAATCTTTGGCTCCCGTGCTGTCTTTGTTGTCTCGGTTGCACTCACTTTTGCCATTCTCTTTCTCTCAGAGATTATTCCTAAAACCATTGGTGCAGTTTTCTGGAAAGAACTGGCACCCATTTCTGCTTACTCCATACGTGTTTGTATCTGGATAACCTATCCGATTATCATACTCACTCTTTTTGTAACGGATCGGATATCCAAGGCCAAGGACAGCGTAAACTCACTTACAAAAGCAGAATTACTCGAGTCCACCCTGCTCAGTGAAGACGATGGCGTGATAGATGAACAGGAATCGGATGTAATCGAAAATGTCCTGCACCTCGACGAAATTAAAATCCAGGAAATATTGACACCACGTTCCGTTGTCTATGCCCTTGAGGAAAATGCAACTATCAAAGAGGTAATAGAACAGGAGGACCTCTTCCAGTTCTCCAGAATCCCTCTCTTTAAAGACTCCATAGATAATATTACCGGCATAGTACTCACCAAAGATATCTTCTTCCAGATGACCAAAGATGATTCCCTCACCTTAAGAGAAATAAAAAAAGAATCCTATTCTATCAACGAAAACATCCCTGTTTCCAAAGCATTAAACCTCTTTATCAAAAAGAAAGAGCATATGTTTATTGTGGTGGACAGTTACGACCAAACGGAAGGAATCATCACTCTGGAAGATTGTGTTGAGACGCTGCTCGGCGTGGAAATAATGGATGAGAGTGACGCTGTGGAGGATATGCGTGCTTACGCAAAACAGCAGATGAAAATGAAACGGAAGAATAACGGTATGTAACTCGAGGCAAGTGACTGATGAAAACTTTTCTTGTCCAAATTCTCTTTTTTGTCCAAAATAAAAAAGCAAAAAAGAATGTTCTGCTTCTTGCCAAATTCCTTATCTTTCTGGCTGCCATCATCACCTTATACAGTACTGTTTTCCACCTGCTCATGGTGTACGAAGATCAGAACTACAGCTGGATAACAGGTTTTTACTGGACACTTACCGTCATGTCCACACTCGGTTTTGGCGACATCACCTTCACAACAGATCTTGGCCTGCTCTTTACTCTGCTGGTGCTTCTTTCCGGTGTGGTACTGATGCTGATAATGCTGCCCTTCACCTTTATCCAGTTTTTCTATGCTCCCTGGCTCGAAGCGCAGAGCCAGGCCCGCACGCCGCACAGTTTACCTGAAGAAACACATACACACGTAATACTGACAAACTACGATCCGATCGGCAGAAGTCTGGTGAAAAAGCTTATAAAACATGACTTTGAATACTACTTTGTCACCAGTGATCACCAGCAGGCCGCAGAAATATATGATAGCGGCTACCATGTTGTACTTGCTGAAGTGGATGTACCGGCAACGTATGTAAATTTACGTGCAGACCAGGCAGCACTCATCGTCGCCACAGGCGACGATTTAACAAACACTGACATCTCTTTCACCGTGCGGGAAGTATGCGATATAACTCCAATTGCCTCCAGCGCCGACAAAGAACACTCCCTTGATATTCTAAACTTCCCAAAAAATACCCACGTTTTTCCCTTTATGAAAATGCTGGGTATTCATATGGCTGAAAAAACATTCGCATTTGCCGAACCCCATATTATCGGTCGCTTTGAACAACTCTGCGTTGCAGAATTTCCTATTCGGGATACAGAGATAGTCGGCCGGACTCTGGTTCAGGCTAATCTCAGACAAAAACTGAACATTACAGTTATCGGTATCTGGGAAAAGGGAAAGATACTGCAGCCGACAATCGATCAGATCATTGAAAATACCAATATTCTAATCGTTGCCGGGTCAGAAGAGGCCGTCACAGAAGCAAACAGACTTCTGAATGCAACGAATATTACACCACTCCCGGATCCCGCCGTTTTGATACTTGGTGGCGGCAGAGTCGGGGAAGCTGCTGCCGATTTCTTACGTGAGCGTCAAATCCCATATACTGTTGTTGAAAAACGAAAAAGCTCTTTTAAAGATGATAACTTCCATGTCTACGGCGATGCAGCCAATATTGAGGTGTTAAAGGAAGCTGGTATCAATAAGGCAAACTCAGTACTTATCACCACCCATAATGATGCCATGAATATATACCTGGCGTTTTACTGCCGCCAGCTACGCCCGGATATTCAGATTGTCAGCAGGGCAACAACCGAACGAACCATCACAAAACTGCACCGGGCAGGAGCGGATCTGGTAGATTCTTCCGCTGTAATGGGAGCAAACATCATTATGAATCTACTCCAGCCAACTGAGGTTTCTTTCTTTTCAGAAGCAATGAATGTGTTTGAAGTTGCAACACCAAAATCATTTACAGGAAAAAACCTGACAGAATTAGAGGTGCGACAAAAGACAAACTGTAGTTTACTGGCGATTAAAGAGGGTGCTGCTTTTATGACAAATCCCAACCCTGAAACCCTCTTTACCGCAGGTGGCAAATTAATCCTTGCCGGTTCCTCTGAATCTGAGAAATTGTTCCGACAGGAATTTATGGAATAAGAAATGGCAAAAGAAGAAGATCCCAAAATATTACTGCGCCAAAACGTGCAAAAAAAGCTGAGCCTTTTTTTCCCTGAAGACAGTTACTCCTTTACCAATCAGGCAGTGGATGACGGGCTTGAGTCCCACGACTTCATGGTTAAACCGGTAAGCATTCTACCGTTTTTGCAGACAGCTCTACTTGATGATAAAATCCTTGAAGTGGAAATGGATGGTATGACCCGCATTTATTTTAGCCGCCTGTACGATGAACTGCCCGAGCTTGTAGAGACTGAGGATGAGGAGGATGGTGAAATCAGCCTTGAAGAACCGGAATATGCAGCAGGTGACTACCTCAAGCTAATGAACCACGTTATCTGCCTCCCACTGGAACCGGGAATGGGCAACCTGGCAATTCGAAATTCTCAGCGGATAGTGCTCCGCCTTTTCACCTCTAGCCTGGCCATCGAACTGGGCACATTTTTTCAGGATCTTGCCGTGGTACGCGGTTTGCCGGTTTTACGTCTTTCCTTCCCTATTATCGGCAGAAAGGTGAAGGGAAACAGGGCCTTCCGTGCCAAAGTAACTCTGGAAATGAATTTTGAGCTTTTTATCAAAGGTAAAAAGAAGCGCCCGGATATTGAGACGCACGCAATCGATATCAGCAACGATGGTATGTCGTTTGAGATTCAGAAAGAGGAACAGAAACTCTTTAAAGAAGATGAAATTTGTTCAATCCAATTTATTTTAAATGGGGATACACTGACAAAGGTGAACGGAACGGTACGACACATCTCAAAAATTCGTGAGAAAAAAGGGATTCAGTATCGCATAGGCGTACAATTTGACATCCCTACCCGCTCACTTGCAGCAACCATTGAGACACTGGTCGCCACAGTACAACGTGTACATTTACAGGAGTTATCAGATTTGTCCGAAGAAAGTGGTATAAATCTGGTACAATAAATTCTTAAGGCGCCAGACGCTCAACTGCCCATGTATCATTTTCACGCTGATACAGAAAACGATCATGCAACCGATTTTTTCTTCCCTGCCAGAACTCAACCGTCTCTGGTTCCACCCTGTATCCTCCCCAGAATGATGGCAGTGGAATATCTCCTTTGCCAAACTTTGCTTTCATATCCGAAAAACTTTTCAGCAGGAGTTGGCGTGAAGAGATTTTCTGACTTTGTGTTGAAACCCAGGCTGCGATTTGAGAATCCCGGGGACGAGTAATAAAATAGCGTGCTGATTCAGCAGCGGTGATAGCTTTTGCACATCCATTAATAGAAATCTGCCTTTCCAGTTCAAGCCATAAAAAATGGAGATTTACCTGATCGTTTTCGCCAATCTCATTTGCTTTTCTACTCTTCTGATTTGTAAAGAATACAAACCCTTTTTCGTCGTAGTATTTGAGTAAGACTGTGCGCTGACTAGGCCGTCCCTCTTTGGAGACAGTTGCCAGAATCATGGCATTGGGATCCAGGATACCGGTATCCTTTGCCTGATTAAACCAATGGGAAAACTGTGCCATGGGATCGGTTAACAGATCTTTTCGTTCAAGACCGCTTTTTAAATATTCTCTTCGAAAATTACTTATATCCATTGCGTTATCCTTTATCTCCAAAACGTTCAAAATGCACTCTTTCGCTAAGCAAAGATGTTGCGGCACGTCCTTCAATCTCGTTTTCTGCATACCCGATGGCAATGATTGTCTGCACTTCTAAATCAGCTTCAATCCCTAAGATTTCTGCAGCTTTTGCTGAAGCAGTCTGTTGCCTGTTAAACTCCCGAAGACGTAACTGGATCCAGCAGCTACCCAGCCCCAAATCTGTTGCAGCAAGATGAAGGAGTATCGAAGCAATGGAGCAGTCTTCAATCCAGACATCACATTTTGCAGGATCTCCGCACACAACAATTGCAAGGGGGGCATTTTTTAAAAATGCAGCGCCATGGGGTTTCACTTCTGACAGTGCAGTAAGTGTCTCTTTATTCTGCACGACTACAAACTCCCAGGGATACAAACTTCTGGACGATGGAGCACGCAAAGCGGCTTCAGTAAGTATTGTGATTTTTTCCTGCTCCACCGGTTTATCCTGAAACTGACGGAC
>JAOZLM010000108.1 GCA_029934815.1 Desulfocapsa sp.
AATTGCAAGATAAACAGAAAGCAATAACACTGCAACATTACGTCATTTCAGTCAATGCCCACATCACCAAACGTTCCACATCACCTACCAACTATGGATCTACCGAAATGATAGCGCGAGAGACAATGAGCGATCAACATCCGAAAATCGGACGTGTGAGCCAGTCGGGTGCATTTTTTTTGTTCAGCGGCTTTTTGCCGATTGAACTTAGTTTAAAATGATAACTTAGGAGGAGTGCGACTGTACATCCAGCTCTGCCAGAAGGATCTCGGGAAACGAAGAAAGATCGAGTGGCTTTGTGAGACAGAGGTTCATACCTGCACTGAAACAGTCTGCCATGAAGTCACTGGTGGCATGGGCTGTCAAGGCAATAACAGGTAAAGGTGAAAGCCCCTCGGTCTCTTCCTGTTGACGGATCCTGACAGTTGCCTCCAGACCATCCATCACCGGCATCTGAATATCCATAAGGATGACATCCGGGCGTTTTTTTTCCAACTCAGTGAGAAGATCCCGACCATTCTCGCAGCTAACCACTTCTGCTCCCTGTTCTTCAAGAAATGAAGAAAGCATATACCGGTTAATAAACTCGTCTTCGGCAATGGCAATGACCAATCCCGCAAGAACCTTACCTTTCTCCTGATCTTTTATGTTCTCAACAGCCACTGGTTCGTCCTTCACAGGCTTCCCACATCTACAGGAAAAATAAAATGAACATCCTTTATTTTCGTTATTTTCAAACCACACCTTCCCGTCCATAAGGCTGGCTAGTTTGGCACAGATAGCAAGCCCCAGACCAACACCCTTGGTTTTGTTTTTCAGACCATTCTCCCCCTGTGTAAACGGTTGAAAAATTGTCTTACTTATATTTCCTGAAATACCGGGACCGGTATCAGTAACACAAAAGCAGAGGGTGATATCAGTATCACTGCTTGCAGATGCGGTAAGGGTCACGGAAACCTCTCCGAATTCGGTATTTTTGATACCATTGGAAAGGAGGTTCAGGAGAACCTGGTTGATCTTATCACCATCTCCTATCAAAGTTTGGGGAATATTGTCGGCCACCTGGATGGATAGTCTTATGTCTTTACCTTCTACGTCTACCTGAATCAGTTTCAAGGCATCGCCAACAAGTTTCCTGGGATCAAAACAGATTGATTCCAAGTGGTTCTCACCAGCCTCAATCTTGGAAAAATTGAGAATCATATCGAGGATACTGAACAGGCGCTGAGAAGATCGGTTGATCAATTCCAGTCGATATTGTTGTTCTTGGGTAACCGTACTGTTTAACAGCAGCGTGGATAATCCCAAAATGCCGTTGATTGGAGTACGTATTTCATGACTCATATTGGCAAGAAAAATTGATTTTTCCTCGTTAGCCTGCTGGGCTTCAAGCATCGCCTCACGTGAGGAGGCTTCGGCCTCTTCACGTTGCCGGGACTCTTCCAGGAGTTTGGTCTGACTTTTTCCCAGAGCCGAGGTCATGGCATTGAAGGTCTCAGCCAATTCACTGAATTCGTTGTCTCCATCCAGTTCAACATACTGATTAAGATCACCGTCACGAATCTTTCCTGCTGCTTTTGTCAGTATTTGTAGCGATGTAGAAAGTAGCCGTTTAACAAAAAAGTGGCCTGTGAGCAGTATGGCGGCCAGAATCAAGACAAAGAGAATGCAGTAATTGAGCAGTGACTGATACCAACGCTCACGTAACTGGCTCAGGTCTGAGCCAATGAGGAGGATAAAATCCAGATTATGATACTGAATTGGTACAAAGGCCAGTGCTTTGTTAGCAACAATTTCACTTCCCCCCTCGGGAAATCTCTTTTGGACTTTTGAAATTGTACGATCGTCAAGTAGAGCCAATGGCGCTTCTGAAATTTTCCGTCCATTTGAAAGCAACAAAGCCCCCTCTATACCAGCTGCAGAGGTGTAACTGTTAATTTCATGATTCAACGTATTCAGGTCGATGGTGGCAAGAATGGCTCCGTTGATAAACTGTTTGTTGAGAAAAAAGATCGGGCAGGCAATCTTGAGTTGCGGTATCTTTTTCCCCGTCTCACCTGCAATTGAGGCGATAGTCTGTCGACGAGATAATATCTGCTTCAGGATTTCATCATCGTACGACAAAGGGTAAGACGGAAGTTGATCCAGCCCCTGTTGGGCGATGAACTTCCGCCCATCACGATCCAGGGTTCCCAGCTTAAAAAAAGCTGGTCGGAGGGCCTGGAGTGACTTAAGAAAGATAAATTTCTCAGAGTCCTCCATACCCCGAAGAGCAAAAAAACCGGAAACAAATTCAACCTCATCGGTCAGCTTGTCAAGATAATCAGATATAAGATTCCCCAGGTTGCGGGCTTCTGTTTGTCGTTTATTGAGGAGCTCTTCTTCAAGATAGCTGTGTCGTTCAACTGCAAGAAAGACACCAAACAGCAAGACAGGAACGAGTGTTGAGGCCAGGAAGAGAAGAGAAATACGGTCACTTATTGATTTCGGCATCAGTTGACCCAAAAAGCTATTTTTTCTTTTTGGCAAGCATCTTGGTAAGTCCTTCTTCAGTATAACTGTAACCACTGAATTCAGCTATATGTCTGATAATTTCCCAATCTCTCTTGTACGACAGAGGCATATACCCTTTTACTTTTTCGGTCTCTTCCGGTAAGGGAGTGCGAGTGTAGTCAAAAAATATCTTCTTGATCTGCCGGATGAGTTCCGGGTTCAGATTGTAAACGTAGCCCATGGAAAGGGTTGGGAATTTGGGACTGGCATAAAGGATACGAATATCTTCAGCAGCCACTTTACCATCAGATATCATCCTTTTGAGAGTACTTGAGGCAACAGCAGCAGCAGGGTAGGTTCCGTCGACAACACCAAGAATGGATTTCTTATGTTTTCCGGAGTAGACGACCTGGTATGTGCTGTCCGGTATAAGACCAAATTCGGGCAGCAAGGCCCGCGGGGCTATATTGCCGGAATTTGATGTAGCGGAGGTATGTGCTATGACTTTTCCCTGCAGATCGTAAAGAGATTGGTAAGGACTATTACTGTTCACGATGACTTGAAGGTGGTACCCGAACATCTCATTTTTTTTGTATCTGTCGGTTTTGACCGCAAAAGGGATAAAACCTGCCAGATTAACGGCAAAACCGGTTGTTCCGGTAGAAAAACCGGCGATGTGCAATTTACCATCACGCATCAATTGTATTTCCTCAACCGAAGATGCAACAGACAACCATTCGACCTTTTTACCAGTTTTTTTAGCAATGGTAGCTATTATGCGTTCATGTCTGGGGCTATTGGGTTTATCATATTTTCTTCCCCCTTCCGGTGAGATGGTATAATAGAGCACATCCGGATCACTAAATTCTTTCGGGTCTGCCGGTGAATCACAAAGCAGATCTCCATCCTTATCTACAAACGTAAAAGTCGTCTCTGCAAACAGAGACGTGGGAGAAGATACAAAAAACAGTAGCGGAAGAAACAGACAAATAAAGAACAGAACAATACGAGGGCGAGTTTGGGAAGTTATCAGATACAACTGGATTAATCCTTGATTTTATCACGGCGTAGAGTTTAAGAAAACTGGTCAAATGAACAGACGCAGTGTGACATGTCAACCGGGCAAAGTCAAAGCATTTTACTCCATCCCCCGGTTTTTATGAAAACCTGTTGTAAAGTCGGAAAGCTCCGTGCCATCTACGTCTCACGACTGTTTTCTGTAGCAAACAAGTAGGAGCCAAATTCATCTCCAAACCAGATGAGTTCCCCGATAGGTTGCATTCCTTCCGGATCAAGGTCACCTCCTGTTAGAAAGCCGTTTGTCTGTGTGTTCATTAACAAGATGAAAGGGGATGATTTGATCCGGGTCATGTAAAAAAAGAGTATTTACCAGCCGTACCTTGCCTATCGGAACAAATGTTATTGCCGGAATAATAGCATGTCCAGACAATTTTGAGTTGAATACTTTGGGAAGATTGTCTTCGGCTGCAGTATTAAACGCAAACTCTCTTTATGTGAATATCTAAAGAAGTTCTAAAATGGATAAAAGTAAAAAGATCAGTATTGTCCAATTAATACCATGAGCCAGACAAGGATCACGAGAAGAAGCGAAAGAAATACAGCAGCAGATCCCTGATCTTTGGCTCTGCCTGACAATTCATGCTGCTCAAAGCCAAAGCGATCCACGACACTTTCTATGGCAGAGTTCAGGATCTCAACAATAAGCACAAGCAGGATACTGCCTGCAAGCAGCACCTTTTCAACTGGTGTTGCACCAAGATATAAACCAAGAGGAAGAAGAGCGAGGGCAGCCAACAATTCCACTCGAAAAGCTTCTTCCTGTTGAAAAGTTGCCCGTAAGCCCTGCAAAGAATAATTACAGCTTTTAACTATCCGCCTCTGAAAGATATTACTGGTATGTTTTTCCATTATATTTAAGCCAGCCATTTGCATGGCGTCCACTGTGATCTCTGTGCGTCCAGTGGATAACACCACCCTGCGCAGTCCATTCGTATTCACCATAAAATTCGACCGTATCGCCGGCTTTCAACCCCGGAAGACGTGGTGCCACATCAATGTTATGTGCAACCAGAACAGTTTGGTCAGGGCTTGTCTGTAAAATAAACTTCTGGTGCTGCAAACCTTTCGTATCGTCACGCAGTACTTTTTTTACGCGTCCTTTCCCCTCTATCTGGACATTGGACTGCTGATTGACAAAGGCCTTCTGAATGGTTGCTTCCGGAGGCACATACTCAAGGGGTGCCTCGTTAAAACTCATTCCCCCGCTCTGGGCAAGGGCATAAATTACTGCCGCAAAAAGCAGCAGTATCAGATTTTTACTTTTCCTGCTCATACTCATCTTCCGGTCTCCGTAAATGCAGGCAGTAAAACTTTAGCTACCTGGTCATAATTACTGGCAAAATGTATTGTTAATCCTTCTTGTATATGATCGGGCAAACTCTCCACATCACCCCTGTTTGCTTCCGGCAGGATGAGTTCATTAATATTATTTCGCTTGGCTGAGATTACTTTCTCTTTAATCCCTCCAACTGGCAGTACTTTTCCTGTGAGAGTTAACTCTCCGGTCATGGCAAGATTGCGTTTGATTTTCTTCCCTAAGCCCAGACTTAATAAAGCAGAAGTCATGGTGATGCCGGCACTGGGGCCGTCTTTTGGTGTGGCACCTTCCGGTACATGGAGATGGATGAAATGATTCTTGTAGAAATCTTTCTTAACACCATATCTTTTCGCATTAGAGAGCAGAAAGCTGTAAGCAATTTCAGCAGATTCACGCATAACATCACCGAGCTGCCCTGTCTGTTTAAAACCGCCATTTTTTCGTTCAACAGCCGCTGCTTCAACGGCCAGTGTAACACCACCTAAAGCAGTCCATGCTAAACCTGTGACCACTCCCACTCCCGTGATAAGTGATTCTTTTCTGAAAAATGGTTTGCCCAGATACTTTTCAAGGTTTTTAACAGTGACAGACACTTTTGCATCCGGTTCTTCCAGCAGTTTCACAACTGTCTTGCGCACAATTTTCAGGAGCTGTTTTTCGGTTTTCCTCACCCCTGCTTCTCTGGCATACCCTTCAATCAACAACTTAAGGGCAGCGTCACTGATTTTTAGCTGTCCTTTCTTTAAACCTGCTTTATTCAGTGCCTTAGGCCAGAGATGATTCCTGGCAATCTCCATTTTTTCTTCGGTAATATATCCGGAAAGACGAATCATTTCCATACGATCAAGAAGAGGACCGGGAATAGTATCCAGCTGATTGGCTGTACAGATAAAAAGAACCTTGGAAAGATCCACCCGCAAATCGAGGTAATGATCAAGAAAATCAGCATTCTGTTCAGGATCGAGAACTTCAAGCAGTGCTGAGGCCGGATCCCCCCGAAAGGAAGCGCCGACCTTATCAATTTCATCAAGCATTATAACCGGATTTGCCGTTTTCGCCTCTTTTAAAGCCTGGACAAATTTTCCGGGCATGGATCCGATATATGTTCTTCTATGTCCTTTTATCT
Organism: Desulfocapsa sp.; assembly: GCA_029934815.1. Classification (GTDB taxonomy): domain Bacteria; phylum Desulfobacterota; class Desulfobulbia; order Desulfobulbales; family Desulfocapsaceae; genus Desulfocapsa. The sequence continues at coordinate 6,018 of JAOZLM010000108.1, forward strand.
CGGCTTCATCCCGCATGCCGCCAAGACTAAATCGATAGAATTCACGCCCCATGGCATCAGCCACCGAACGGCCAATGGATGTTTTGCCAACTCCCGGTGGACCAACCAGCAGCATAATAGAACCAGCGATTTCCTTCTTATAAACACCAACCGCCAGAAATTCGATGATTCGTTCTTTCACATCATTAAGCCCGTCATGATCACGATCAAGGATTTCTTTAGCCTGTTTTATCCCCAGCTTATCTTCTGAATAAACGCCCCAGGGTACAGAACTCATCCAGTCCAGGTAGTTTCTGGTAACCGCATACTCCTGTGATCCTTTTTCAAGAAAACTCAGTTTTTTCAACTCATCTTCAATACGGTCAGCGACAGCCTCGGGAGGGTGTAATTTCTCCAGCCGTTTTTCAAATTCTTCTGCGTCAGATTTTCTGTCTTCTTTTGTAATCCCCAACTCTTTCTGAATGGTTTTGAGTTGTTCTCGTAAGAAAAATTTTCGCTGTCGTTTATTAATCTTTGTGTTTACATCTTTACTGATTTCACCGTGTAATTTTGTAATTTCCACCTCTTTATTAAGCAGTGGAAACACACGTTGCATCCGCTTTAAAACAGGTATAGTTTCAAGAACTTTTTGTAATTCATCCCCAGAGGCTGTGGTTAAAGTCGCAGCAAAATCGGTAAGGGGTGCAGGTTCATTTGGAGAAAAATACTGCAGGGCCTGTTTCAGTTCTTCACCGTGCAAAGGATTTGCCTGCACAAGTTCCTTCACAGCCGATATAATGGATAAGGCATACGCCCGGGTCTCTGTATCATCCATGGAGATCTGTTCATCACTCTCGTTTGGATACTCAACCTCAACAAGAAAAGGAACTTTTTTGCCGAGCCAGCGACGAATGCGAAAACGTTGCATTCCCTGGCAGATAAAATGAATATTCGACTCTTCCATGGTGGGTTTCAATACTTTCCCCATACATCCGATTGTGGCAAAATCTTCGGGTGCAGTTTCCTGGGCAGGAATATTACTGGTGTAGACAAGCCCCACCATTTTCTGTTCAGTCTCTCCAATTTTCTGGATAGTTTCTTTCCAGTACTCTCCTGAAAGAACAATTGGCTGCACCTGACCCGGGAAAAATGGCCTTGATGCTATGGGAATAAGGTAGAGATGTTTTGGATATATTTGAGTGGGTAACGCCATATCGTTTTGGATGCCGCCTTCAGTTATCACTTCCACTTCTGCATGTACTACATCCTTTGCACGTTTTTCTGTCATGAATAGGTACTCCTTTTGGCTATACTTAACATTTTCAATACCATAGCAATAGTGTATCAGTTGCAGACAGCAGAAC
>JAOZLM010000109.1:0-2777 GCA_029934815.1 Desulfocapsa sp.
ACCAGAATATAAAATGGGCTAAACCGTTTTGATGGGTGAGAGACACAAAACTTTTACATGATTACCACTAAAGCTCAGCCACCACCTTAGTCATTCCGGACTCGATCCGGAATCTCGTCAGAACTAGCTGTTTCCACAAGATTCCGGATCAAGTCCGGAATGACAGGATCGCAGAAATCGTACAAAACTGGGGTTCGATGGTAATCAGGAACTTTTATGTATGTGTGTAAATATGTATACTGGCAATACAATCAGGAAAGATTGCAAGGGAAATATTTCAGAAGCTTACTTGATTTGTATAATCATCATGTATAATATGGTGTTGTCTATAATTGTATAATTAAGACAAACTCGTAAAAACCTAAACTTTAGATGGCTAAGTAAAAAACTTTATATTCGAGGAACGCAAATTTGATGGAATGAGGCGTGCTTAAGTACGTAGTAATGACCGTAAATTTGCAGCGACGAAGAAGATGAAGAGCTTTTACGACGCCATCAATTAAAGGTACAAGCATAATTTGTTACTGTAGATTGTGTGGTCGTATCCAACTTTAAGCGTTAGAGGTGAGCCAGAATGGCAGAAGAACAAGTGAACAACGGTCCAGCAGAGGATAGTCCGGTATTTCGGATGCAGAAAATGTACATTAAGGATTTTTCATTTGAAAACCCTAATGCACCTGCAGTTTTCCAGGCGCCAGATCAGGAGCCTAAAGTTGAAGTAAATCTGAAATTGAATAATACCAAGCTGGATGATGATCACTATGAGGTTGGATTACAGATTACAGCAAAGATTGTTGATAAAAACGCAAATGACAAGACCATGTTTATTATGGAAATCGAACATGCAGCAGCATTTCTGATGAAAAATATTCCGGCAGAACACCAGGAGATGGTACTTGGAGTTGATTGTCCGACTCTGCTCTTTCCATTTACCAGACAGATTGTCAGTCAGATGTCAGTTGACGGTGGTTTTATTCCATTTTTAATGGAACCCATTAACTTTATGGCACTGTATCAGAATTCAAAGAATGAGGTTCAGGAAGCTAATTAGAGCCCTCAGTGCTGTAATTCAACATGCAGGGGATAGTTTCTTCGTGAGTGGATTGAAGAGATCTTCTATTCTCCTGTAGAGAAGAGAGTAAACAAAAAAAAAGGCCCCGAAAGCAAATCGCTTTCGGGGCCTTTTCTTGTTTTAGTATTTATGAAATCTTTTTAAAGACCGGTAGCAACAAAGTTGTCGATCAGGGTATTCACACCCTTATGAATTGCGGTATCGAAAAGGACATCATATTGACGATCACTGTAAACGGATTCGGGAGAAACCTTAACTTCAACACGGTTTGTCCATACAAGATTTCCGGTGGCGGCTTCCTGGACCCAGACACGAAGTTGAACCACTGCCTGATCGATCTGGCCGCCATTCTTTGCCATATGCCCAAGGCCCGCACCAACAGCCCCCCAGAGCATAGCATTTCCTGCTCCGGTAAGTCCACTGGTAGAACCGTTGTATCCAATAATTGCACCAATTGTTCCAGGTAATAACATGTGCCCCATGTCGTCGTAACTGTCAGACCGTGCAAATCCATTTAAGGATTGACTGGTTAAACCAAATGAGAAGGGCAGGAGGCCTTTTTTCTTAATGTCCCATGATGTCTCTTCACGTGTTTTGAACTCAAGGATTCGTCCACGAACAATATAATCCGCATTGAATCTACGGCCAAGTTTAGCCACGGCATTCTGATTAAGCGCATGGGTGCCCGGGCTTTCAGAAACAGTATTTCCGGATTGCATCTTTTGCTGCTGAATATAACCCTGTAAATACCCTTTCATTAGCTGGGACCATTCATTATTCAGTTCATCAGAAAGGCTGGCTGTCGAGTTCTCGTCATACGGTATTACGGAAATGATTTCTTCATCGACAAGATACCCAAAGACATCTTCCTGAATGGCAATATTAAAACCATTGCCAACAATTCTGTCTGTAAGGGCTTCAGAAACAGAAAGGTTCCGTCTATACGCACCTGCGATTGAGTCTGCATAAGTATAGTCAGCAAACGGGAGGATGACCATAGTCAACCCTCTGCCTGGGGCATCTTGGCCGGGGTTGTCAGGTATATGGAGGGTCTCCACAACGGTCTGGCCCTGGCCGCATCCCATTATGAGAACTGCTGTCAGCAGGTAGAGTAGATATTTATACTTCGTCATGGTTATTCTCCCCAAATTCATTTTAATTCTGGCAGGTAATTAATAGTTGTTAAGCCAATAAATTTCTAGATTTTCGCTTAATTAATAATACGTGGTTTTAAGAGTATGATCAGCTCACGTTTACGGCTGATTTTCTCTTCATATCCAAAGAGGTATTTAAACATACCAAGATTACTGGTACCCGGGATAAATGATCCATCGTCTTCTTCTACATTACTGATAAGACCACCTATTACCAGCATTTCACCATCTCTGACTTTTACAGTAGTGCTCATTTCCCGAACATTAATTATGGGCAGACCGACAGTTCCCAGGCCAACATCCTTATACTCAATTGGTTCGACAAGCTCAGATGTTACCGGAACAAGATTCAAAATGATTTGCTCATCATCCAAAATGTTAGCAGTTAATGCCATTCCAACACCTGAAAGTACACGTTCCGTTTCTACGGTATAGGATATTGTACCAGTTTCATTGTTTACGTCCGATTCAATGGAATCAATATAAGTGACATTTCTTCCTACAGTGATGAGGGCAGGCTGTCCATTTAATACACTGAGCTTTGGGTTAGA
>JAOZLM010000109.1:2877-7336 GCA_029934815.1 Desulfocapsa sp.
TCACTAAATTGATATTGGCCGCCTATTACTGACAGATTTTTAAGAAGCAAGTTCCAGTTTAGTCCAATAGCAGAACGATCATTTAAGTGAACTTCAATAACTTTAGCTTCAATAGAAACCTGTTTATACAGTTCATTTTTAAGATTCTTAAAATAAATATCCAGTTTATTCAGTAAAGGACGCGGTGCATGAACTGTGATTAAGCCAACAGGTTTATCAATGGTATACCTATTCCCGGATGCTGAAACCTGTCTGGTTGCGCTTGCAGTAGAATTACTTTCTTCACCTTCTGCAGCAGGAGGAAGTTGCGTGGCAGCAGCAGTTGACCAGGTATCAAGGATAGCATCCATATTGTCTTGAATATTCTGCCAGATATCAAATTCATTGCCTCGAGAATCAAGTCTGATTGTTCCTTCAATATTGGCAGCAGCATCGTTGCTGCCTAAAACATTTCCACCAGTTGCGGTTTCGTAGAGCGATTTTGTAAAAGGCATTGCAACATGAAATTGTCGTGTTTCTTTATATCGGACAATAATAGTAGAACCTTCCATCTCATGGTAATAATCTACCTGGCGAAGAAGATTCTTTACTGCATCATAAAAGTCATCATCAGCACTGATATCAACGTCAACAAGTACATTTTGATCCACATCGCTTGCCCAGGAGACACTCATTCTTTTGAGTGCTGCTAAACGTTTGAGGATATCCCACAGTGGCTGTGGACCCTGGGTAGAACGTATAGATGCGCCAACCTTGATAGCTACGTCTGCAGCAACTTCATCAAGGCTGTCATTGTTAGCGGTGCTAACCTTATAGGACGGTCTTTGGTACTGAACAGGAAGTTGTGCCTGTTTTTCGATTTTTTCAACAGGAGCGACAGGCTCTACAACCGGGTCAATTTCGGTTTCGGTTTCCTGAGGTACACAGGAAACGAAAAATAACAGAAAAATAGATAGGCAACTTAACGCAGCACCTGAGATTGGTCGCTTCATGGAATACCCCTTGGGCAATGAAAAAGATAGCATGTTAATTTATCAGTTAATTGTTGTTCATGGTTAATCGGCCACGAATGTATTTTTTCAGGCCGGGAACCAGCTGATACCCAGAATAAAGTAATGTCTTGTACTGATCGGTTGCTTTGGCTGTGAGGCCCATTGAATCATAGACACGAGCTCTGGAGATCATTGTATCTACAGTATCACTGTATACTTCAGCATAACGGTCGAGTAATTTCAGGGCTGCTTCAGGCTGGTTTTTTTCTTCGCTGAATGCAGCGTAGCTGATCAGTGCATCTTTTAATGGTGGCTCACCACCGATGCTTTGAGAGAAAAATTCCATCGCATCAGATACGTTGTCCATATTGGCAGAAGCAATGGCAGCATAAAGAGCAGCCTGAGTATTTTTCTTGTTCAGCTGTAGTGATTTCTTTGCAAAATAAACCGTTTTTGCATTATTAGCCAAATTGACTAGATAAAGAGAGGCAAGCTTGTTAGAGATTTTTTCGTTGTCGGGCCACAGTTTGAAAGCTTTTTCATACATGACAGCAGCATCTTCAATATCGTTGTTTTTCTCTTCGATATTAGCCCTGCGTAATAACTCTTTTGCCTGCATAACCTCAGCTGGTACGCTTATAGATTGTTGTATAATGAGTGCTTCTTGTTCAATGACTTCTATGTCAGCTTCAAAAGTAAGGTTGTCATTAGCACGCTCCGGCCAGTCAAATTTGTTTTTGGCAGGATAGATCACAATCGTATTATGGCGCTCTTCTTTCTTAAGGTTTTTCAGGTTGAGAATGATATCAAGGGCAAAATCCCATGGAACATCGTTTAAGGCAAGAGTGAGAGAACCACTAACCGCCTCGTCAACAATCAGGTTAACATCACTTATTTGACGAAATAGTCTAAAGACATTGTGCAGATCAATTTTGTAGAAATCTACACTGATACGCTTAGCCTTATAGCCAGAGAAACCGAACGAATCCTGTAGCTCTTCAGCAATAACTGATGAAGCTTTGGGGGCAGTTCCACTTACAACAGCCGCCTCTGAAGAATCGATCAGTGCGTCAAGGGTGGGGTCTGAAGTAGTAGCACTGGGATTTTTCTTTATTGTATCCTTGTTTCCTGTACTCGTAATGCTTTGTGCTTCTTTTATAGTGACCAAAAGACCCTGGGGTACTGTTTTTGCGGTGTAGGTGAAAAGATGTTGTTGGCCAGAATCAAAGACAATACGTATACCGGAACCTCGGGTAGCAACTCGTACTTTGTCAATACTCGAAGAGCCAATGGCTTTTTCCCGAACAAGCTCAGATCCGTCAATGTCATTAATATCAATAAACATGGAATCATTAATATTATCCCGATCAGTTACAGTATCTTCCCGGTATTGTTCAATGGGGCCATCCGCCTGAAAGAGGATTTCTGTCTGCTGATCATTCTTACGGACAACAATGTCGTGCAGTACATTAGGGTTCGATTTTTGTGCTACTGCAGTTTCTTTCTCTTTCTTTGGATACAGTTCAATAGCCAGATTGTTGTCAATCTTTTCAACTTTGTAGGTGTGGCTTTCTGCCAGGGTAATCTCAAAGCGGGTGATTGCGGGAGCTTTATCTCTCAACATTGTGACGTTCAGGGTCGCAAAATCATTTTGAGGAAGTGCTGTGGCGATATCGACACCTGCGGCCAGCTCGGCATCGGCAATATCAATTACCAGGCGAGTTGGTGCGAACAGTTCATACTGAGTGAATGCGGGTGCACTGTCTCCCTGGAGTACCAGGAGTAAACTGTCGTCTTGCAGGTTTGCTTCAATGGCCTGGACGGTGTAGGTCGCTGCATTTGCAGTTGTGATCTGGCCAAAATTAGCCAGAAACAGGAACATGGACAGGACAATTGCCAGAGAGCATGTAGGGTGCTTTTTATACATTTTTTATTCTTCTCCCTCTTTCTTTAGGAGCATAACGATATTGCTTGTTAGTTTTTTACCGGCTCGGGTAAATGCGGTTTCTTCAATTGTTACTTTATTTGATTGAATAGAAGTTATGATTCCACGTCTTCCAATTTCCATTCCAGTATGAAGGACATATCCTTTTCCGGTGGTATCCTCAACCATGGCAAGATCTTTATCGTCAACCATAACGATGGCCACAAGATTTAACTGACCTGGTTCAAAAAGTTGCATTCCGGATAGTTGGTCTTCTACGGGGATGATTTCGTCCATCTTTGCAGTTTGAGATTTTTCGGAAATAAAAGGAATGAAAGGATCATTCCGGCCTTCAATCACATACTCAAATAGTTCCTGGCTGGAACTTACCTGACTAATCGGTACTTTTTCAGTGTCCGCCATGGTTTCAAGGGCAAATGCACACTGGTTGATGCTTATAAGCCCACAAAATAGCATCACTGAAAGAGTTAGTCTTTGTTGCCACTTTTTTTGTATGGTTGGTATTTGCATAACGTTGGCTTACTCTATTTTTTCTTCTTGGGTGGTGCTAGTTTCTTGTTAGTAAATCTGTATGTGACAAGGCGACAGTTTGAATTTAAGAGCATTTCACCGGATTCTTTTTTAGGGCCGCCCATTGTAATGTTTGCAACTGTTACAATACGATCAAGTTTGGCAACCTGTGCCAGGAATACTCCCATATTGTGGTAGGGACCGCGTACTTTAATATCTACCGGAATTTCAGAATAAAAATCCTTAGCAACATCGCTTTGTGGTTTAAATGTCAGAAAATCAAGACCTGCTCCACGACCAAGGGCTGAAATATTCGTTAATAAAGCAGGGATTTCCTTTTCTTTTGGTAACAGCAGGGATGCTTCTGCAAAGCGTTCTTCCGTGGCATTTAGTTCAGCCTGTAGTTTACCCCGATTTGCAGCTTTTACTTTGGCCTTCTGTAAATCACGTTTTAACACTGTTCTTTGCTTGGTCAGTTGGGTGCTTTTTTCCTGTTGGGGCTGAAACCATAGAAAATAGAAGAGAACTATTGGCAGAATAAAAAGGAGTACAGCGATGGCCACCTTGATTTTTTTGTCAAGCGGGATGAATTTATCATCTATGAATGTCGCAAATGCGTTATTCTTTTTCATAAGCTGAAGCGCTCGAAAGCCATTCTATTTTTTTGTTTCCGGAGTTTCTTTCTCGGGGTTCACAATTGAACAAGCCAAAGAAAAACTCTTTAAATTTCTCCCGGATACTTTAATCAGGGAAGCATTAGCAAGGTTCACATTGCTGATATATGGAGACCCTTTTAAGGCATCCATAAATTGAGCAATGGTTCTGTTATCAAGTGCAACACCAGTTAATGAGAGGCTGGCACCCTGTTGTTTCAGCGATTTAAGCCACATTCTTTTTGAATCTACAGTGTTTGCTACTTCGTCAAGGATGTGGACAGTAGTAGCAGAGTCTCGCTTGAGCTTTTTAATAATACTGATCTTATTTTCAAGATCCTTTTTAGCCTTTTCAAGAC
>JAOZLM010000110.1 GCA_029934815.1 Desulfocapsa sp.
ACGAAGAAGATGAAGAGTTTTTACGACGCCATCAACTTTAGTATATTTGTAAACGATGATCGTACAACCGAAAATTCTTATCGAGGTAACAATAGGGAGACTTAATTAAGCAGTCAAGGGGGGGATGGGGAATCAGGCTGCTTTTAGGGCCTGGAGGGAATCTATTTTCTCGAAAATATCATCATCACTTGCAGGGGTGACAAGAATATCATCAACACCATACTTTACAGCTTTAATGACTTTCGTTCTGGTCCATTCAGGACCGGCAGCTAAAAGGGGAAGTGAGCTGGCAGCACTTATTTTAATGGCGACACCAAGCCCTTTCTCATCAACAGATGACATGATCAAAAAGACAGCACGAACTTCCCCGGGTAAAAAGTTGCTTACATTTTCTTTATAATCAAGAACTTTATATGCAATTCCACGCTGGTTAAACAGACCGGTTATTTTTGAACATTCTCCGCCATCGTTTGAAACAATCAGGAATTCTGGATTATCAGTACCTTCACTTGGCTCTACAGTACCACCTGCTGTGGATGTGACAGAAGTGGAACCTTCAACACCACCTCCAACACTTCCTTTAACCCTTTCATCATCAGATGAGCTTGTAGCTCCAGTTACGCTGCCTTTTGTTCTTGCGCTTTCTTCTGAATCATCAGCAACAGCATCCTGAACCAGGCCATCAAGTTGAAAGGTAGCTGCAGGAATTAGCATCTGCATCTTACCTAAATCTTTACCACCCATATTGATTTCAGAACTTGACATATAGAAAAGATTATCAGGCATGGGCTCATCAGAATCACTATCAACTTTCATTGATACTACTTCTTCAAGATGTGTTTTCACAAAACGGATTTTATCAGGATACAGTTCTTCAAAAACCTTTGTGTACACACCGGAAATGATATTAGTTATTTCGCCATAAGCGTCTTCACTATCATCTCCAAACTCCCCGTCTTTAACTACATTATCAAGTTCACCAGGTGGTAGCATTATCAGCGTACCGCCAATGCGTATGGCATCTTTCAAGCTGACACAAAGGTAACTTTTACTCTCAACGTCTCCTACAATGTCCATATGGGCGACAATAAGTTTACCTGGCGCCTCATCCATAAAATAATCTTCTTTGGTGATGATATTTGTTCTGTGATCACTCAGTTTTATTTCTGTTCCAAGAAGAGCACCAACTTCTTCTTCCATTCGCACACGACACTCGGCAAGGCATGCATCAACACGTTTTTTCTGTTTTTTCAGATCAAAAGGTTTACCGGCAGCTTGCGGTTGTTCAGGCTGAGCTGTCTCAGATTGTGATTCTTCTACTGATCCGGCATCAATAGTATCTTCAGCATGAGGAGTATCCGTCTTTGCTTCTGCGTCAGGCTGAGCTGGTGCCTCAACCAGACCAAAAGGTTCACCAGGCATCAACATTGTGAGTTGTCCCATCTCAGTGCCATTTAACGTCATTGAGGCAGAAACCTGGTAATATAATTGATTTGGCAGAGGTTGGTCAGAATCGACATCCACTTTCATAGGGGAAAGAACTTGTGAGTCCTTTCGAATAAATCGAAAACTCTTTGGAAACATTTCTTCAAAAGTTGAGGTATATGCCCCGGCAATCAGGTTAGCAAGTTCCCCGTAGGAATCTTCAATTTCTTCACTATAATCTTCAGAAGTGACTACCTCGACGAGTTCATTTTCCGGAAGCATAATTAACGTTCCGCCAAGACGAATGGCATCTTTTACAGATATTATAAGCCCGCCATTTCCTTCTATGTCACCACTGAATTCCATCTGCGAAAAAACAACTTTCCCTGATGGCTCATCAAAATAGTCTTCCTTGCTAATTAATTTGGTTTGCAGGTCAGACATGGACAGAGTGGCACCCATCAGGCCACCCACTTCTTCGCCTAAGCGTTCCTGAACAAATTCCAGGATTTTATCCAATTTCTTTTTAACTTTTTCTGATGACATATAAGTTATATGGTATGAAATTATAAGATTGAACTCAATAAGTAGGTATCGACACAAAAACGAAATTTCTTAACACATCTCGGTAGGAAAAGTGTTTCCCGCAAAAGTTTTTTCTATTCAGGTGGCATCTACATATTTCAATTCGACAAGAAAAGTTGCTCCATTCATGGTAAATGGAACGGCTACCCGGGTGGCCCCGGACATTCCTGCTGTATGAAAAGATTTTCCCACAATAGTTGTGGGAATTGCTAATTCAATGCTAAGGTCATGCTCCTGAAAAAAGATTTTCAGACTTCCTGCAACCATATTAGCAATTTCACCAATTGCATCTTTTACATCGTCATCAAGTTCTGTAACCTCCATACCCAAAAATGTGCCTGTGATATCTTTGGCAACAGACGCAGGGCAATGAACAGCAAGCATTCCTTTGATATCTTTTCCAAGGCCCAGCATACTGGTTAAGTTGGACTCAACTTCTCCACCCTCCCCTTCTATGGGTTTACCTGTTTCCAGTTCTACCATCAGCATGGTAGAAAAAACTTCTTCAGTTCCTTCAATTATTGCCTGTCCAACATCCATAATCTGTTCCACTTCTAACAAAAATATTATAGTGAAAAAATCACCAGCGAAAACAACCAAACCGGTAATGTTTTATTATTTTTCGAGATCCATCTCTACCATAAAGCTGCCCTTTTCTGTACTAAAGCTTATTATCACTTTTTCTACATCCTTATCGGACTGAAATGAATATTCAGATCCTGCAATGGTAGACGGCATAGACAAATCAATATCTCTTCCATTTTCCGAAAGAATCGTCTTTATATTGCCGCCAAGCATATTTGCAATTTCACCCATGGCATCATGCACATCATCATTCATTTCCTCAACATCCATCATTAAAAATGATGATGTGATGGCCAATGCTACAGGGTAAGGAAAATGTACCGCCAGTACACCTTTTCGCTTCCCGGCAAGTCCTATCATAGCAGTTATAGTGTCCGTCAATGGCCCGTGGACATCTGTTATCTCTTCAAGGTTAATTTCCATCATAATCATGGTGGAAAAAATTTCCTTGGTGGCGTCAATCATTTTATCCTGGATCTCCACGCCAACCTCCCTGTGGTAGAATATTAATTAAAGAAGTGGTCCTAAAACCTCGTTTACTTTATCAGGAGTAAAGGGCTTTTTAATGGCACCTACTGCCCCAAGGGATTTGGCTTCTCCAATTATATCATCACCAGTCTCTGTGGAGATCATGAGTACAGGGATATCTTTAATGGCATCTCGGGTTGATTTTTCACGAAGGAAACTAATTCCATCCATATTGGGCATATTAATATCACTGAGCACTATATCAACAGTCTCTTTTTCAAGAACTTCAAGTGCCTCAATACCATCTGCTGCTTCAAATATATTATCGAAATCAATTCCAGCCTGTCTCAATGACCGACCAATGATAATTCGCATTGTTTTAGAATCATCTACTAATAGTACGTTTTTTCCCATTTCATTTCTCCTGCAAGTACACTTTTGAAAAACTTCTCTAAATCAATCTCAGTATTTTGAAATTGACCATTTCTACTGTTACTAAAAAAATGATATCAGCATTGTGGACTAAAAATCAAATAAGTTTAGAAAAAAATTGAATAAAAATTAAAAAACTGGAAAAAGGCCGAGAAAATCTTCCGAATCAAAATTCAAAAACATAAATGGATCAGATATTGCATTATTTAAGAAAAATTAACGGGATTACTTATTGCCTATGAAAAGAATTTCACCACTACTGCTTCTGTTTTTCTTCCTGCTCCCTTCAGTATCAGGTGCGGAAAGTGTTCTCAGCAGAATCAATAAGATCGATGCAAAAGATGCAGTAGAACTGTATTGCAGCTTCAATGTGGTTCCAGTGTATCGTTCAACTACGAGAGCTAAACGGGTTGATTTTATACTTGAAGATACTGTGCTTGCAGATGATTTTGTTTTTTTCAAAGAGGATGACAAGATAGTCAAAATTTTGTCTCAACATAAGAACAATAAAACTGTCCTCTCATTCTTCTTCAGATATCCACCACAAAAATTTGAAGTAAAGCCTAATGAAAATGAGAACAAACTTGTTGTTCGTATTCTGCTGGGGAATGCATACAGCTCTGCGCTTCCCGGGTTATCCTCAAAACTTTCCGGACTCACTATTGTTGAACGAACAACTAAAGATTTTTCAAATCCTTTAATTGCCTCTCCTTATGCTGCTGACTGGAGAAGTTTTTTCAAACTATACGAAGCAAAATGGAACATCTCTGTTCCTGTGCAATTTACTGTACTCCCATTCCCTGCTATTCAATTTCTTCTTCCAGAGCGGGAAAAGAATAAAGATCTGTTAAATACCGAAATTCAAGATCTTGCCGCGCAACAACTCTGGCATGCAATTCCACCAATTCTTATTGAGCAGATCGAGAATGAGACTGATCCTGAAGTTAAAAAAATGCTGGCTCTGACTTATGGTGATGTTCTTTCAAGAGTAGGAAATTTTGAAGATGCATACAAACAGTTATACTTGCTTGCAGCAGAATATGGCGATGAAGAAATTGGCATTATGGCTAAATATCTTCTCTATCTTTTACGAGCACGATTTGAAGATCCTTTTATTGCAGATTTTGAACTTCGGAACCTAAAGCCGGCAATGACTCCTGCCAATCCTTTGACACCCTATTATCTGATTACCCAGATAGAAACAGCTCTTGCCACTGCTCAATACAGTCGGATGTCTGACCTTCTTGCCATTGATGATGTAGGTTTCCCTCCTGACACAGCGATTTTAAAAGAACTACGGCAGGCAGATTACTGGTCTGGAACTGGCGATGCCATCAAAGCCTACGTCGGATATCAACTTCTTGGTAAGCATACTATTCTAAGGGACAAAGTATATTCCCTAAATGGTTATTGCAATACGCTCTATCAGCAGAAACAGTTTCAGGAATCTTCAGAATGTTACAATCGCCTCGCCAATTATATCGATAAAAAAGAAGATCTTGGGATGATAAATTTCAGAAAATATATGGCTGAACTGCATTATAAAGATTCCTTACAGATGATTGATTTTTTCTCAAGGATTGAAAACACCTACCCTGGAACTGATGCCGGTTTTCGTGGTGCCATGAAAAAAACAGACCTTCGTTTTCTTTCTGATCCTGAGTGGGAAGAAAATGCTCTGTTACATTACAAAGCTTTTGCTGAAAAAGGAATCTCCAGAGATTTACGGGAAGAAGCCAGTTTCAAAATGGCTCTGCTCTACAAATTTAGAAAGGAAAATCGTAAATGCATAAAACATATTATGCATTTCTTACGTGATTTTAGAAAAGGCGATTTATACGAAGAAGGGCAGGCACTTTTAATTGAATTATTTCCTGTTGTTATTAAAGAGTATGTCAAACAGGGCAGATATATGGATGCTCTGGTACTGGCCAAACAGAATAGAAAGCTTTTCTTGAAGAACTGGGTAGATATTGATCTTTTATCAAATCTTGCCGCTTCATATAATGCACTTGGACTTTACGACGAAGCGTCAAGAATTTACCTTTACCTGATTACCCTTTCGTCAGAAGACAAAAAAGAACAGTATTACTTACCAGTTATTCAGGCAGCTTTTGACCACGGAAGCTACTATGTGGTTGAGGATTATGCCGACCAATATGGATTTCGCTATCCTAATGGTGAACATGGTATTGATATCCTTGAAATCCGCATTAAAAGCCTTCTTGCATCACAAAAGTATGCAGATGCCATCAAACTACTGCCTGAAGAACTTCCAGCGACAGAATCCTTTTCAATGCTAGCTGCTACTCTCTATTTTCATGAGGATGATTTCAGTAGTGTTATTAAAACACTCGATCGGCCACTTAACATAAGCCCCAAAAAACTAAATCGTTATACATTTATACTCGGCGAAAGCTATTATCAGAATGATAATGCCATAATGGCCGATAGTTTGTTTTCAAAAATCGAAAACCCCTCAATTCATTATGATCAGGCACTGTACCGAAGGGCCGAATTTCTCAAAAAACAAAATGATCAGGAAGCAGCATTAAAACTCTACAAAGAACTTGCCGAAACAGGAAAGAGTAAATTGTGGATTGGACTTGCTAAAAAGGCCATTGAATATTCTGCAATTGTAAATAAATAATTCATCAAATTTCGAACAGAGAGATTATGAAAACCATCGATCCTTTTGATAGCAACATTCATTTATTACAAAAAGTTCTGGATCTTCGTTCAGCAAACCAGACAGTTATTGCTTCAAATATTGCCAATGCAGAGACACCTGGTTATTCAAGAAAAGTTTTCGAATTTGAAGAAACGCTCCAAACAGCAATCAATAGACCTGCTGGCACAATGCATACAACTCATTCAAAACATTTCCCCATTAATTCAACTGATTTAGGTTCAATCAACGGGAAAGTTATTGAGATAAAAGATGAAACAGGCATTGGAGATAAAAACGGTGTTAATGTGGACATGGAAATGGTAGCACTTTCAGAAAATGAACTGCTTTATGAAACCGTAGCACAACTACTAAAGAAAAAACTTGGTATGCTTAAATACGCTATTCAGGAAGGTAAATAAGAGGAGAAGACATTATGGATATCTTTACAACATTTGATGTGAGCGCATCTGCCTTGAAAGCACAACGTATCAGGCTAAATACCATCAGTTCCAATATGGCTAATGTTGAAACAACGTCTACCCCCGAGGGAGGCCCATACAAAAAGAAATCCGTTTATTTTCAAACTCAGCCAATCTCTTTTAAGGAACAACTCGATTCTTCTATAACAGGGGTTGAGGTGACAAAAATAGTAACAGATGAAAGTGAACCTAAGAAGATTTACGACCCTTCTCACCCGGATGCTGCTGAAGATGGTTACGTTGCCATGCCAAATATCAGCATCCTCAAGGAAATGACCGATATGATGTCAGCCACCAGAGCTTATGAAGCAAACACCACGGTAATTAAGTCAGCTAAACGTATGGCACTTAAAGCGCTTGAGATCGGGAGATAGTTATTATGAATCCAATTAATATAAGTTCTGGCGCTCCTCCCCTTCCTTTACAGCAGGTTTCCAGGAATCCAATCGAAGAGGCAGGATCTAATTTCGGAAATATTATAAAAAACACCATTGCGCAAACAGTTTCAGCAGAACAACAGGGTGAAAAGGCAATTGAAGGATTAGCCAGCGGACAGGCCAGAAACTTGCATGAGGTTATGATAAGTGTCGAAAAAGCTGACATCTCATTAAAAATGCTCGTGCAGTTTAGAAATAAGGCGCTACAGGCTTATGAAGAAGTTATGCGTCTGCAAATAT
>JAOZLM010000111.1 GCA_029934815.1 Desulfocapsa sp.
TTTGGTGATGAGGAACAATCAACAGTCTTTTGTGAATGGTTGTTTTTGAATAGTAATTCAACAAGTTTCAGGAGGTGTCTATGACAGAAAAAAGTGCAATAGGATGTGCCCGGCCTACTGGTGGCCCTGTTGGGGAAAGTCCAAAGAATGTTGAAAAATCAGAACAACATACGCATACGGAGATACAGACAATGATTAAAGTAGGACGAAAAGCTCCAGACTTTGCAGCACCTGGATACCATAACGGAGAGTTTACCACCGTTAACCTTTCAGATTATCTTGGGAAATGGGTATTGTTGTGTTTTTACCCGGGTGATTTTACATTTGTTTGAGCCACTGAAATTTCAGCGGTCGCTGAAAAATATACTGCATTACAAAAGCTTGGTGTAGAGGTTCTTTCTATGTCGATTGATTCACAATTTGTACACAAAATGTGGAATGACCATGAGTTGAGTAAAATGGTTGATGGTGGCATTCCGTATCCCATGCTTTCAGATGCCGGTGGCAAGGTTGGTACTGTATATGGCGTGTATGATGAAGATGCTGGTGTCGAAACCAGAGGACGATTTATCATTGATCCCGATGGTGTTGTTCAGGGGTATGAAGTTTTAACACCACCAGTTGGTCGTAATATAGAAGAAACGTTCAGACAAATTCAGGCTTTTCAACTGGTGCGTGAAACAGAAGGTGGAGAGGCTACTCCTTCCGGCTGGAGACCTGGTAAAGCAACTCTTAAACCTGGTGTTAATTTAGTAGGGAAAGTATGGGAAGAGTGGAAGACTAAACAAGCATTTAATTAATACTTATTTAATGTGGTCTGTTATTGTAACAGACCACATCTTTGAAATGCTTAAGACTGATCATTTTCTTAATAACTTATAAACTAAGACAAACTCGTAAAAAGCTCCAGTGCTGTCATTCCGGACTCGGAGTCTTCGCTTACCTGATCCGGAATCTATAAGTTGCTGTAATAACAAGAGTCCGGAATGGCAGACTTGGCGTATTGCATCTTTTTACGACGCCATCAAGAATTAACAGATAATAACAAAGGAAGAACTATGGGTTTATTGGCCATTAGCAATGAAATATCCGCGGACTTGGAAATCGGATTGAGTCGGGAAAAAGTTTTTAAGAAATATGTACAATCAAATCCTGCAGGAGCCACAAAATATGCTTATTGCATTGCAAGCATCCCCACACCAGCTCTCAGAAAGCAATATCTGACCTTAAATGCGTTACTCTCGCTCCTCCTTGTTGTCTACGCTGTGCTTAACGTTCTTGCCGAATTACCGATTAATCTGAATGAACCAACTATTTTTATTCTGATTAAAACTGTGGTACCGCTTGTTTTTGCTTACTTTACCTTTCGGTTTCATGGCGGAGTTTATCGGCTGCTTGGCCTGTGGTGCCTGTATGATTTATTCGAAAGCATTTTACTTGCTGAAATGTCATCGATTGCCGTTGCCCTCAAACTGCTCGTCCTTTTCTTTGTTACTGTGCTTGCTTTTTTCATTGCCCGGAAGGCTTTTCCTAATCTTAAACTCTTAGGGCCGAAACAGGATTCCAACGGTAATTATTTCCTTTAAAAGGGAATCACGAAAATACTTTTTCTAAATCTTCCCGCAGATCTTCCACCCACTGGTATCGTTTCTCAGGGCTGTTTGAAAGGGCTTTAAGGATGATATCAATTAGTTCGGGTGTCAGGGCGTCCTGATCGTCTTTTTCTATAACAAACTTTGCCTTATGTTGTACCCAGTTCTGTAGTGAACGCTGTTTTGAGGAGAAGGGGAGTTTACCGGTGTTTGCCAGATAAAGAAGTACTCCAATGGTATAAATATCACTACGGGGATCGCCACGTTTGCCCTGGATCTGTTCAGGTGCCATATAGAGAAGATCTCCCTGGGGGCCAAGGCCTGCAGCGGCTATGGGGTCTGGCTGCTGGTCATTGCTAGCGAGCCCCATATCAAGAAGTGTGAGATTTTCCTTTTCATCAAAATGGAGAATCTGTGGGCGTAAATCATGGTGGACAACGCCTGTTGCGTGCATATGGGCCGTAAGATCACAGAGTTGCGAAAAGATGCTTTTTGTCAGATGCTCCTGTAGTGGGCCTTTTTCAAAGAGTGACGAAAGTGCTTCACCATTCACTGCATCCAGAATAACAACATCCCCAATTCGTTCTCTGAATTTTGGCAAACACGGATGTGACAGTGTTTCAAACAGATTTAATTCCGTTTCAAAACATGCTCTGTAAAGAGGGTTTTGCAGAGCCTCGTCAAAACCGATTTTTATGGCGACATCTTCTCTGTTATCAGCCTTTGTCGTATATCCATTGTAAAGCCAGGACATGGCTCCGGCTGTAATTGGTATGCCTGTTACATACCCATTGATAAAATTTGGCTGCAGTGATGAACCTTTGCGGGCAGAATGCACAAACTGTCGCAGAGAGCCGAGGGAAGCATGTAACGCATCCAGTTCATCGCCTGGCTGTTCTGCGTCGGTCTCTTTTTTCTTTTCCTGCATAATAGAGAGCATCACTCCCAGACGTTCGATAACAAGACGTTGAAAAAGAAGATTCAGTAACCACAGTAACAGCAGACTTGCGGGGATTGTAATAAGAAAAAGAACAAGGCTTCCCTGCCAGGCAGCACGAATGGATGCTGAAACAGGAATTGCCACTGAGTTTAAGCCTGCAAGATCTCCTGTCTGAAAACGAAATCCGTTGGTTTTACCGTAACGGTCAATGAGGGGTTGTGGGGCATCCTTTGCATCCCCATGACAACGCAGACAGGGACTTGCAAAATAATCGGGAACCATGGAGATAAAGAACGATTCACCATTTTTCTTCACCACTCCCTGCCAGAATGTTCGCGAGCTGTCTTCCTCAAACCAGTCCAGCATTTCCTCTTCAAAAGGATCTGCCATGTTTTTCGGGTTGAGAGGATTGTAGGAGGCTCGGCGGTAAATATAGTTTGGCATGGATTGAGAAAAAGTATCCATTATGGTGGTACTGATATAGGTGGTGGACATGGCTTCAATGATAAACGCATCTTTACCGTGCAGCTCAGCCATTTTAGGACGTAGTTCACTTTTTACATAGGTTCTTATAGCTTCCACTTCCTGAAGTAATACTTCTGATTTGTCCATGGCTTCAGCCATAAGCAGTCTGCGTGTGTTCCAGAAGGAGAGAAGGGATAGCAATAATCCGCCGCTAATAAGAATAAGGGAGGACCAGAGAAAAAAACGCTGCTTGAGATTTGTGGGTGAAGTTTTTCCGTGGTGCTTAATTTTCATTGCTGTGGCCTCGTGATCATCAGGTGCCTTTTACTATTCTTCGTCCGAGTACTGGAGGAAGGTTTGCATTTTGAATGGCTTCTACCGTTTTTTGCACATCATATTCAACCCTGTGAAAGTTGATTGTCTGTTTTCTGGTGTCATAAATAAGATAACAGGCACGTGGGTCATTATCCCTTGGCTGCCCGACGCTTCCGCAATTGATAATTCGGCGTCTGGAGTCGTTGACACCATATTCTGTATCTCCCGTTATGGGTTCAATACTAACTGACAGCCAGTGTTTTTTGCTGATAACAAGCGGGCGGTGGCTGTGGCCTATAAAAACGAAACGGGAACGGGTGGCGGCAAAACTGCGCAGGGCATATTTTCGATCCATTACATATCGCCATCCTTTTGGATTATAAGGATTGGCATGGACAAAGGTCATCTCATCGAGATCAATTCGATCTGGCAGAGAGCTTAAATAATCTTTGTTGTCAGAAGAAAGCTGATCCATTGTCCAGAGAATAGCCTCTTTTGCCGCTTTTGACATGCCGTAGGGAGATGCTTCCCATAAAGCCGCTACGTCATGATTTCCGGCAAGACAACGGCAGTTTTTTACATTCCGAATCAGCTCAATGCATTCATTCGGATAGGGGCCATAGCCAACCAGATCACCAAGGCAGATACTTCTGTGTACGTTTCGTTTTGCAGCATCTCTTAACACATTTTCCAACGCTTCAAGATTCCCGTGTATATCTGAGAAGATCATTAATCGCATATCAGTTTCCCACCTGATTTTTCTCGATTAAGACACAAAGATCCTGATCCAGAGTTAACGCGCCGAGTAAAGGCCCGTGACAGGCCAGAGTTGGCATGGTGACCGGACAGGAGGCATCGGTAAGAAAGGGAACCAGAGGTGGCTCGCTTTGAAGATGCGTACGTAGAGATAAAGAGACCAGGCTCAATTCTTTTTTAAACTGGCAGGAGAGTGGCAGTGATTCACGGATGTAAATATCCTGCAGGCCGACATGGTCATGGGCAGGAAGTTCTGCCATTCTGCTTAGAATTTCCTGAAACTTCAGATAGATTGGATCAAGTATTTCGACCAGTTGCAGCCAGTTCTCTGAAGTTTTAAGCGAGACCAAAAACTGGCCAAATCGACAGTTGATCTTATTGTGATCAATCTTCTGTTCAGGATAAAGAAGTAGCTGATAGATTAATTCAGTATGATAATGAAGATGCTCAAACCAGAGATCAACCAGGAAAATATCACAGGCAAGCACCTGCTTTGCTGTTAGTTGATTCGGGTGCAGGTCTTTCAAACCGGTTTCTGGTGAAAACTGTTCCTCTACTGCAACCACTACCTGACAAGTACACTCTTTTTTTCTCTCAAGACGACGCTGTACCGAAGCACCGCGCAACAAACTTTTTTCTTTTCGGGATACTCCCAGTATCAGAAGCTCTGCCCCCAAATTCTTACAAAGATCTCCCAGTACTTCAATCACTTCTCCACGAATAAGGCGAATACCGGGATCAATACTGAAACGGCGCAAATTCTGGACACTTACGTCAAGACCAGCCATCATTTGTTCACCTTCAACAGTGATTCCGTAACGGGTGGTATGGCAATCACTTTCTTCTTCAATCACATGAACAAGAGTTACTTCACCGGATCTGATAAGCGCCTGTTTTCTTACTTCTTTCAACATGTTGTTTCGTGTTGAAGAATCTATAATGGCGCCAATGATTTGTGGCTTTCTGTTTAACCGTTTGCTCTTCAGCTTGTTTTTTTCAGCGGGCATCTGTACAGATCTTCCCGGGAAAAGACGTCGCCACACGGAAGGGCGTTTAACTGTATTGCCTCTTGTCGTGATTGGAAGTTGCTTCCACGATTTTAAATCATTTTGCAGTTCCTGAACGGAAGAATAACGATCCCCGGCATGGCGTGAGATGGCACGGAGAATGATCGCCTGAATCTGTGGTGGAATGTCCGGATTATAATACCTTGGAGGAGCAGGCTCATGGCGCAGCCGACGACGAGCCACCTGGATTTTACTGGAACGAGGCCAGGGCAACTGTCCGGAGAGCATCTCATAAAATAACATACCCATGGAATAGATATCGCACCTTGGATCGGCTCTCTCGCCAAGTAGTTGTTCCGGGGCAATATACCAGGGCGTCCCCTGTGGATTCAGTAAATCAAAGGCAAGAAGGTCTGGAAGCGACCCACAACTGGCAAGACCAAAATCAATCAGTTTAATTTTAGAGTTTTCAAGGCAAATGATATTTTCAGGTTTTAGATCCAGATGGATAATAGATTGTTTATGAAGATAACCCACTACGTCACAAAGGTTGTCCATCAAAGCTAGTGCATCATGAAGTTCAAGGCTGCGATCCCGGCCAACTTTTGCCCGAAGATCCTGCCCGGAAATTTTCTCCATGATGATGTACTGCTGGCTTCGTTGCCTATGTATAAAACGCACGATTCCCGGGTGGTCGAGCAAACGGCTAATTCGTTCTTCATTCTGGTAGTGGTAAAGAATGATGGGATGATTGAGGATATCCCCGCAGGGTATTTTGAGGACGACTTCTTCACGGGAAAGCTGGTCTTCAGCCAGAAAAAGGGTGGTCAAGGCTCCATCGTGGAGCTTTGAGGTCAGGGTGAAAATGTCAAGAGTATCGCCGACTTCTGGGAAAGACATTTTAGAAAACCCTCCATTTGCGGACAAATAGTACAGCGTTTTACTAACTTAACATAAAGATATTAATACAAAGAGCAGGCTGTTGTTGTGTCAAACAAAGAAGACATAACCAATCACTACCAAGAGAATAACCAGGAGTTCGACAGCAGTGATCTTAGCCATCATCAGACAAATTTTCCGCTGAGACGGATCCATCTTCAAGACCATTTTATTCATTAATAAACGAAAAAACAGGGTCACAGGTGTGCATTTCAGATAGAGACGAATATATTCTTTGATTGCCCGTATCCAGAGGAGAATCGGGTCCTCGGGGTCAATCTTTTCATCCTTTGAAGAGATCTGAACTTTCAGCTTGTTGTCACGGTTAAGAAAGGAGATTCCTATCTCAATGGTTTCAGTTAATTGAATGTGTAACAGTTCATTAGCAGTTCCGTTAAAAGTAACAATCCCTGAGAGAGGAAATTCCTCCTCCGTTACATAATCTTTTATAGAGACTGTAAAGGATGTTCCTTTTTGCTGGAAATCAGAGATAAACCAGTTGGGATGAAGACGCAATAGCCTGTCTTCGGGAAAAAGAGCTTGCAGGTCAAGGGCCGCCGGCAATGCATTCAGGCCGAGATCTACTTCGTCTGTGAGTGTAGAATGAGCCATATTCATGGGGCTATGAGAAGAGGACATGGCAGCAGTGGATGCAAGTCTTTGTTTTTTAAAGTGGCTTTCAAACCCATTCTGGTGCTGTGTATTGAGAATTTTTTGCTCTTCTGCCAGGGGCCAAGAACAATCAAATCACAATTAAGATCTTTCGCAGTTGCTGTGATAGTTTCTGCTATATATCCCGTTTTTTGTAAAAAAGTTGCCTGTTTTGCAACGGGATGACTTGTTGTAATCCGTTGCCATTCTTCGGCAATCTCTTCATTCATCTGGTTTTCCACATGGTCAAGGAATGTGGTGTGGGTTTTGCTCGAATTTAACCAGTCATCACCGGTCATCTCACGCCAGTCTTCATCAAGTATTGTGAGTACTGTAACTTTGAGATTTGGATCAGCCTCTAATTTTGCAAAAACAAAAGCTTCTGCTTTTTTGGCACCATCAGTACCGTGGGTACAGAGAAGAAGATTGTTAAACATAAGGACACCGACTTTACAGGAAACAAAAACACCATGACCGATAATGAACCGGTCATGGTGTATACTTAAGCTACCGATTACTACTTACTCAGTAACTATACCATCCATTTGGTAAAAATCAAAACCAGAAAGGTGGTAATAAGACAAAATACAAGAGCAACTATGTCTTCATTACGATCACTGGAAAAAACAGATAGAGCAC
>JAOZLM010000112.1 GCA_029934815.1 Desulfocapsa sp.
TCTTCTGTGGGGCCTGGTGCCTCAGCAAAAAACATCTGTCTGCCGGCCACGGCAAACTGCGGCAGGATCGCCACGAATAACACAATAATTCCCATTCCACCCAGCCATTGCGTGAGGCTGCGCCAGAAAAAGAAATCTTTGGGGTAGAGTGAAAAGTCAGTGAGAATGGTGGCACCGGTGGTGGTGATGCCGGACACTGCCTCAAAATAGGCATCAAGTGGGTGCAGGCCGTAAAACAGATAGGGAATGGCCCCCATGGCGGCGGTAATAATCCAGGCCAAGGAGACAATCAGCAGCCCTTCGTTTCGTTTCAGATCATCAAAATTGCGAGAAAATCCGCCATATTTTCGAAAAAGCAGACCAAGAGCGATGGAGGTAAGAGAGCCCGTCACAAAAGGGAGGATTGAGCTGTACTCCTGTTCCAGGAGAGCTACTGCAACAGGCGACACCATAATGATGCCAAAGGCAACGAGAATGATTCCCAGTGCGTTAAGGATATTACCGGGTTTCATCAGTTGAACAGTTCCTTAACTGCTTTGCTGTCCTCTGCCATGGTAAAAATTTTCAGATGGTCACCAGCTTTGAGAAGAGTTTGTCCGGTGGGAATAATCAGCTGGTGATTCCGCTTGACTACTCCGATGATTGCCCGAGCCTTGAAGGTAAGATCCATCACTTGAGTATCTGGAAAGTTTTCCGGCAGGGTCAGGCGCAACACCTCGCCCTGGTCTCCACCAACCGTGGCAAGGATATGTGCATCACGAGCCTGCACACGGTTATGGAGTTCTGTCAAGGCAGATGCCCTGGGAGAAACAGCGACATCAATACCAACCCGTTCAAAGAGTTGTGCGGTGGGACTATTACTTACTCTGGTTATAATTCGATTCTCTGGGCTGAGCTGTTTAATCAGAAGTGAACAAAGCAGATTCTTTTCATCATTGTTGGTAATGCAGATGCTGACATCTGCATCTGCAACGGATTCCTCTTCAAGAAGGTCCATGTCAGTGCCATCTCCATGGAGAACAAGACTTTTTCCGAGATTATCGGCAAGAAAAACACAACGTTCCTCGTCCTGTTCGATGATTTTTACACGTATCCCTGCCTCTTCAAGTTTACGAGCCAACATAAATCCAATACTGCCTCCACCAATGAGTACGGCTGTCTTGATCTGGTTACTGGACTGGAAGATATTGGCGGCCAGAGTATCGAGAGCCGGACCGAGTCCCATAAAAATCACCTTGTCGCCTTCCTGGATAACGCTTGAACCATTGGGAATAAAGAGTGTCTCGTCTCGGGTAATGCCGACAATAAGAACATCTGGCGGAAAAGAACAGTCCATCACTCTGGTATCCAGGAGGATGGAATTTTCTTTGATTCGGTATTCAAACAATTTCACCCGGCCTTCTGCAAAATATTCCACATCGATGGCATCGGGTACAGAGACAATCCGAAAAATATCCTGGGTCAGCAGCAGTTCCGGCCAGATAACGGTATCAATGTCATAACGGGTGTGATAGTGCTTTTGTCTTGCAGAGACAAGATTGCGATAGAGTTCAATGGTGTGGACAAAACAGATGGTCTCAATGGGCACAATTTTTTTTACAGTCCAGCAGGCAACAATATTGGCTTCATCAAGGGAGGAACAGGCAATGAACAATTCACATTTCCCTGCATCGGCCTGTTCCAGGGCATCAATATCTGCCCCGGTTCCGCTGATAAAACTGATATCAAGTGCATTAAACTTCTCTGGCAGTTTTTCCAGGTTATCAAGAAGAGTGACACTGTGCTCCTGATGCAGGCTCAGGGCAATCATATACCCCAGATCAGTAGCACCGTAGATCAAGAGATCCATGGGAGCTTCCTTTTAGTGCTGGTGTTAATAAGAATTGACTCACCAGAGTAGTTACCTGTTTTTAACGGATAATTCAAGGAAATGGAATGAGAGACAAACCGAAAGAACAAGAAAGAGCAGCCACCAATAGCGGTGACTGCTCTTTTCCCGTTTCCCATGAATAATTGTCCAGGAAAGCAATTATTCATGGGGAAGAATGCTCTGCTGGTATTTCAGGCCTGCATACGTGGACGCTCTGCCTGCGTGCGTCGTGCCTGTTCCAGACGTTCAGTATCGATAAGGGTTGGTTGATTCGTTCTTTTTTCGCTTTTATTCCAATCTTCTCCAAGAAGATCAGATGGCTGAAAAAAACAGTACCAGTCTTCTCTTTTAGCCTGCTGGTTTCCCTTGTCATATCGACCTTTGCCAAAGCGCTCAAAGGTTGTGGATACAAGGTGGATGCTTCCGATAAGTCCTACGGTTGCTGCAAAAAGTGTTAAAGGTTCCATAATAGTGCTCCTTTCTATTTTTTCGAATTATAAACGTGAACAGTGAAGATCAAAAACTGGTACATGGGGACGCTGCTGATCGGCTGTGGCTGTTTCCCCTTCTGGTTTACTCAAGACATAGCGAATTCCGACATCGGTAGCACTTACCCTGGCAATGACCTCTTCTGGATTGGCAATGTCTATGATATGCTGAACTTTAATTCCATGTGCTGTGGCCTTGCTGGTGAATTGTTCTGCATTCTGTCTGGCCATATCAATAAAACGGTCACTTTCCCGCTGCATTCTGTCACCTGAGAACTGCAAGGGTTTATCGGTGACATCCAAGGCGATGATTTCGCAGTCTAGACGCTGGGCCATTTTAAGGGCATAGTCTGTCACCTGTGGCATATAGTCACCGTCTTGAACCATAAGAACCTTTGTTGGAGCATTATTCTGCTCAATCATTTTGCCCAGAGCTTCAGAGGCTGCAGAAGGACTACCTGCAGCCATGGCACCCATGTCTACGCTCTCTTTTTTGATTTTTTGTACATCAACGCCTTTATTTTTCTTTGTTGCTAATCCAAACCAGTCAGTGAATCCCATGATGTTCTCCTTAGTATTGTGGGTGAAGATTTCATTTTTGTTGTTCTGTCTGTATCATTGCATACAGTGTGCCAAATCAAATAAATATTATATTGGCTGTAATATCATGTTGTTATGTGGGTTGCATATGCGTTGCGTCCTTTTCCTTGATGAGAGGGGACCGCTATCATTGCAGCTTGCAACAATTTTTCCGCATACACTGAATGGAAAAGAATCTTTTGCAGGGTGGAAAAAGATCTGTTGAGTTGTAACGCTTTGTATTTATATCTAATATTTGGGGGAATGTTACCAGGAGGAAGGGGGCTGTTGCAGGATGAAACTGCGTAACAGAATGCAACAACAAACGTAATTATTCAGCGTACTCTTTAAAACTTAACCTGATTACCATCGAACCTCAGTTTTGTTCGTTTTCTACGATTCCGTCATTCCGGACTTGATCCGGAATCTTGTAAAAACAGCTAGTTCCGATGAGATTCCGGATCAAGTCCGGAATGACTGAGGCGGTGGCTGAGCTTTAGTGGTAATCAGGAAACTTAATGGATTCGTAAAAACACTTTTTCTTCGTTACTGTAAATTTCATATCATTTCAACGTACCTTAGTATGCCGAAATGATATGAAATTTTCACGCCTCGAACATGAAGTTTTTTATAAACCCATCTTGGTCTTGGACTTTTTACGAGTCCATCAAACCTGGGTAAGCCTGGAACCGTAACAAGGAACGTTGCTATAAAAAAAGCTCCGTAAAAGAAGAGTGTCTTCTGCGGAGCCGGGGAAGTCGTCTTGTTGTATGGGTGACAAATCCTAAGTAATGATAAGCTCGTAAAAAGTAAACTTTCTGATGGCTAAGTATTTATGCCCCAAGAGTACTTCCTTCGGGCGCGTGACGAAGAAGATGAAGCGTTTTTACGACGCCATCAAGTGATGAGCAGATGGGGAATGGCTTCGTCTAATGTCTTAACATAGACTAGTTCAAGATGTCCGATAATATCATCACTAAGTGAGGCCACATCTTCCTGGTTTTCTGCAGGCAGAATAACCTTAGTGCAACCGGTGCGAACGGCAGCCAGGAGTTTTTCACGAACTCCCCCCACAGGTAAAATCTGACCTGTCAGGGTCATCTCACCTGTCAGCGAAACCGTGCGGTGAACTGGATTCCCGGTGAGCAGAGAAATCAGGGCAATAGCAATAGCCATCCCGGCTGATGGGCCGTCTTTTGATACGGCACCGGCAGGGAGATGGATATGTATATCAGAATTATCATAGAAATCAGGTGCGACACCAAGCTGTTCCGTATTGCTTCTGATATAACTAAGAGCTGTCTGCGCTGATTCACGCAACACCTCCCCAAGAGATCCTGTTAGAATCAGGTTAGTCTTTCCACGCATTCGCAGGGCTTCAATAAACATAATCCCGCCACCAAATTGGGTCCAGACCAGACTGGTTACCACCCCTGTCCTGTTTTCACCTTCGGCAGCTTCCTGTCGATACTTGCGTGGCCCGAGCAAAGAGGTGATCGTACCCTCATCTATTTCAGGCAGGGATGTTACATTTTCCTGGAGCACCTGCAGGGCAAGTTTTCGGCAGATGTTTCCAATTTCCCGAGTAAGCCCCCGCACCCCTGATTCCCGAGTATATTCCACAATAAGCTTCTCAAGAGCCTGATCACTGATCTGTGGATTTATCTCACTAAGGCCGTTGGCAGTCACCTGTTTTGGAAGAAGATATTTTTTTGCAATAACAAGTTTTTCCTCCAGGGAATAACTGGAGAAATCGATGATCTCCAGTCGATCCAGCAGGGGGCCCGGCAATTTGCTGATATCATTTGCTGTGGCAATAAAAAGGACACCAGAGAGGTCAAAGGGGACATCAAGATACTGATCGCTAAAACTTGCGTTCTGTTCCGGATCAAGGACTTCCAGGAGAACAGATGCGGGATCGCCGCGAAAATCCTGGCCGATCTTGTCAATCTCATCGAGCATGATACAGGGGTTATTCACTCCGGCCCGTTTGATTTCGCTGATAATACGGCCCGGCATGGCACCCACATAGGTCCTTCGATGACCGCGGATTTCAGCCTCGTCACGCAAGCCTCCCATGGAGACTCGAATGAATTCCCGCCCAAGGGAAGTTGCCACAGACTGGCCGATGGATGTCTTTCCTGTACCCGGAGGACCTGCAAAGCAAAGCACTGGTCCCTGGCTGACTTGCAATCTCTTCTGTTTATGAAGGATCTCTTCCACCGTCTCTTTCAATTTGTTCAGCTTCACTGGTTTGGAGAGATAATGGGTCGCCCCTTTGCGCATGGCATCCACAGCATTAGACACCGTTGCGTAGCCAGTGACCATGATCACACTGGTTTCAGGAGAGACTTTACTGATTTTGTCGATCAGAGTAAGCCCGTCCATTTTGTCCATTTTCAGATCAGTAATCATCACATCAAAATGTTCACTCTCTTCGACCTGTTGCAATGCCTCCACCCCATTGGCGGCAACCTGTACGGTATGACCAACAGCCCCAAAGTAGAGTTTAAGATTATTGCGGGCAACTTCCTCATCATCAACGATCAGTATTCTGGACTTCTGCTGATTTTTCAGACTTTTTGCTGCAAGGTATTCGAGAATACGTGTCTTGACCGCTTCAAGGCCGTAATGGTGCGAGGCCATGATGGTCTCAGCCCTGCCCAGATCAAGGTTGTCTTTGGTTTCATTGAACCACGGCAGAGAAAGAAGCAATTCAATATAGGTGATTCCTATGGAGAATTCGGCAACAAAGGGATCAATTTTCCCGAGGCGTTCCATTTCCGTTGCAACTTGACGGGCAACATAGAGTGGTAAATCAGTGTCGACCACTCTGCCTTTCAGATCGTCAAGCAGCTGGGAACTTACTGGCTTCCCGGCTGTAGGCAACTTGCTTTCCGTTTCTTTTTTTGAAAAAAAGCTCATTAGTGTTTACCAGCCAAAATAATCAGATACAGTCATAGGGTTGGATAAGTATCTCAGCAGGAATATGGAGATACTTATTAAGGTTACGAATCATCCGTAACGAGAGACCCTGTCGCCGCTTCAGTACCGCGCTAACATTGCCTGAACTGCCGATATAAATTTTCAGATCCATGTTTTGAAGTCCCTTCTCCTGCATAACTTTTTTCAAATGCGTGATGGGATCAGGCAATGATTTCTTCCCCTTGACGGGTTGGCAGGAGCGAACAGCCGAGAGAATATTTCTGTTCATTTCCTCTGGTTCCCTTGTTGAGTCATTTGTGTAGAGTTGTCCCATAATTTCATTGGGTATACTGTATTCCATATTCTTCCTCATTAAAAAAGACGACTGTTTAATAAAATGTGACAATAGATACTCGCCGCGTAACCAAGGGCCACAATCGGTGTCCATTTGAGATGGGCGCCAAAGGTGTAGGTTCCTCGTGCAGTTCCCATAAGAGCCACACCGGCAGCCGAGCCGATGGAAAGCAGACTTCCACCAACTCCAGCCGTCAGGGTGACCAGCAGCCATTGACCGAGGGACATGGAGGGATCCATCGTCAAGACGGCAAACATAACCGGAATATTATCAACAATGGCTGACAGAATACCCACCAGAATATTGGCATTGGTGGCACCGAGTCCATCATACATCTGATGGGAAACCAGGGCCAGGTATCCAAATTGTGAAAGACCGCCAACACAGAGAATCACTCCGTAGAAGAAAAGGAGGGTATCCCATTCGGCACGGGCCACTCGTTTGAAGATATCAAAAGGATCATCTTCATCACTGCTGGCTATTCCCAGCGGTCTATCGTACTCAAGGGAACGCTTTTCTTTCATTTTGATATAATAGGAGAAAAATCCCAGGTAGGAAAGACCGAGCATCATGCCTGCTGCAGGGGGAAGATCAAGGAAATTGTGGAATGAAACTGCGGTAACAATGGTCATTAGAAAAAGAAACATAATGCGCCTGGCACCAAGTTTCATGGAAACAGCTTCATCAACTGCATCCGGTTGTTCTTTAGCGACAAAAAGACTCATGATGATCGCAGGGATCAGCCAGTTGAACAGAGCCGGTACAAAGAGGTAGAAAAACTGGCCAAATGCTGCCTGTCCCTTCTGCCATACCATCAAGGTGGTGATGTCGCCAAAAGGTGAAAAAGCACCCCCGGCATTGGCTCCTACCACGATATTGATACAGGCAAGAGCGACAAATTTTTTGTTGTTTGGGGCCACTGCCATAACCACTGCTCCCATGAGCAGGGCCGTGGTCAGGTTGTCAGCAATGGGGGAGATCACAAAGGCCAGAAAACCGGTGATCCAGAAAATCTGGC
>JAOZLM010000113.1 GCA_029934815.1 Desulfocapsa sp.
TTATCAATTACAACGCTTTTGAAACTTAACTTCTGTCCGGTTTCTTTTCCAAACCATGTGGCAAGTACAAGAACAATAATAGGCAGAAAGAGAACCCGGGTAATATTGAAAATCTCAGCGACTTTCAGGGTTTCAATATCCACTGCATTAAAGGCAAGAGCAGCAGCAGCAACTTGAGCAGAGTTTAGAATTCCGGTCCCTGCCCACGCACCAAACTGAACGGGACTCATTCCGGCGAGTTTTCCAACCGTTGGGAAAACAAACATACAGATGATACCAAAGGAAAGAATAGTTCCGATGGTGTAGGCCATTTCAGCAGATTTTGCTTTCACAACAGGTGCTACGGCAACAGTTGCAGAAACACCACATACGCCCATACCCGCAGCAAGTACACCGGTCATGGTTTTTGGCTGTTTAAACAGATTTCCTAGCCACAGCACCAGAAAAACAGTACCAAGTACGAAGAAACCAACTAAGAATACAGAATAAACACCAAGTTTAGCAAGCTCAGCAAATGAATACCGGGCACCAAGCATGATAACTCCCATTTTTAGAACAAAACGGGCACACTTAACTCCTTCACCTGCAAATTTCGGGATTCCCCAGGTGTTTGTTAATAACACACCAGCTAAAATTCCTAAAACAACATAGTTAAGATTCAAGACCTTATAAATCTTAAAGCCAAGGGTCGGCTCCAAACCTTTACTGATAATCTTCATCAGTGGCTCTGCATACCAGCGAATAGCCATGGCCATCACCATAATTAAAACAATCCCGCCAAGTGGCCGCAGAACAAAGATATCGAGTTTAGAGGTTCCAGATTTTCTAGTGGTATTAATCAGGGCACCCACAACTGCGATAACTCCTAAGACCAAGGTCATCGTGACCTGTAAATCCATTGTTTTATGGGTGTGCAAATATTTCGCCATGGACATCAGGGCGCCTGATTTTGCAATAAGTCCATACATAAGTAAAGACCCGCCCATGATCAGGGTCGGCATCTGTTCTTTTATTTGTGACATTCAAATCCTCCTTCATTTTTTGTGGTAATAATTCTTCTGTTCTTCCCCATTATTGCTGTGTCAAACCTCCTTTACTTGCTCCACTGCTTTGTGCATTCTTCTCAATACGAGGCACAAAGTAACTGCAGATAAGATTTAAAAGATACAAATAGGCAGCAAAGCCGCCTACGGTAAAGAGGAGACAAAAAATCGCCTGTATAGGCGTAATGTCTCCTGTATGGATAAAGTGAATAAGTGGATCAAAAATATTGGAGCCGGCCATCAGTCCCATAATGCCCAGAATTCCGGCAAGTACAGCGATGGGGGTGAGAAAAGTTCTGTTCATGGAATGCTCCTGTATAATAGTTTGTTGTCGTTTCTGTTTCTTTTCTTAAAGCAAAGTGTATTCCAGTATGTAAAAAAAAGATGATTATTTGCAACTTGCTGAAAATACAAAATAAAGGAAAAGTACTTTACCTTTCGACATGCCGTTGCCACGCGGTGGTGCATCATTGGGTTTGCACCTGCGTTCGGAATGTGTATACTGGTGGAGGCACATAGGGACTGCGGCATAACAATTACATGGAGCTTTTCATGAGGGATATTTTACGGGATCTGGCAGACAAAGATCAGCACAATCTTAAGCTGCAGTTTCAGGTGGGTTTAGGCGTTATCCTCTTCTGTTTTTGTCTTTTCACCACCACCATCATTTATCATTTTCAGAAAAACCTGCTTGAAGAGGAAACATTACGGCAGGCAGAGCTGGTAATGACATCCCTCGAGTCCACCCGGAGTTATATCCGTGAAGTATTACGGCCTAAAATGTTTGCGGAGTTGGGGGAGGATCATTTTATTATTGAGGCCATGTCCACCTCTTTTATTACAAGAGTCATAATGGATCGTTTTACGAGTGAACTTCCTGATTTTAAATACCGGCGAGTGGCAATAGATGCCAGAAATCCCGACTTTGAGGCAAATAGTCAGGAACGGGAAATGATAACTTTCTTTCAAAAAAATGTTCAGGATCAGGAGTGGCATGGAATGACCCGGGTAGCCAGTGATAGGTACTACACCCTGTATCGTCCCATCAGCTTTAAAAGCAGTTGCCTGCATTGTCATGGCGATCCAGGTGAAGCGCCATCAGCTATTCTCGAATTGTATGGAAGCTCCCGTGGTTTTCAGCGGCAAACTGGCGTTGTTAGCGGGATTCAGTCTATTTCCATCCCTGTTGAAGACAGTTTGTCAGCCATCTTGCAAACATCATTTCGGATGTTTGGAGTAGTTTTGCTTCTGGCCGTTCTTTTGTATGGCACGATCTGGTTACTGTTTCATCAACTGATTATTACCAATCTTCGTGAGCTGGTGACACTCTTTAAAACAAGTATCGATGAAGACGATTCAGAGACGGAACCGTATCAGAAAAAAGGACACCGTGAGGAGCTCAAAGAGCTGTTTGAAAATGCAAGAACCCTGGTCAGCCATTTACGGGAGAGTCGTTTCCGTTTGCGCAGTTATGCCGATAATCTGGAAGTGATGGTTGCAGAACGCACAGAAGCGCTGGAAAAATCAGAAAGTCAGCTTCAGGTGCAGGTGAAAAAACGTAACAGAGAACTCAAACTTCACAATACCCTGGCAGGTCTTATAACCAGTACTGAGAGCTTACAGTCTATTTTGAAGCAGGTGCTTGGTGAGGTGTTACAGGTGGTTCCTGTGCAGGGTGTCGGAATTTATTTATCTAATACTGAAGGGGATTTTGAGCTTCGGTGTTCGCAGGGGACTGATATCCTTCCGGATGTGATACTTCAGTATGATACAGCCGGTAAAGCAGCTGCTCAGCAATATATTACAGCTTGTGATCGCATCGCATTAAACGACGCGACAAGCGATGAAACCATAAATGTCAGTGTGCCTCTCTGTTGTCGTGACCAGTTGCAGGGGGTTCTGGTTATAACAGAGTTACCGGTGGAGGTACTCAATGACTGCCTCCATGCCTTGCTGCTTTCCATCGGTCGCCAAATTGGACAGACCGTTGAAAGTCTGGATAATATACAGAGCTTACGTCGCAGCAGTGAACTGCTACAATCAGTTGTCGATGGTATCAGTGATCCGCTTATCCTGCTGGCTCCAGATGGAATGTTGAAAATGGTGAATGAAGCCTTTCTCCTTCGTCATAAGATCAGTCGTAAAGAAGCACTTGGAAAAATGATTGATAAACTGAATACTCAGCCTGAATGTCTCTTTACAGACCGGTTACAGGAACTTGATCTAACGGTAGAAACTCCACACACCAAAGAAATACAACTGGAGGACGGTTCGATCTTTGATCTGTTTTTCTATCCCATTATGAGTCCTGAAAACGCAGTGGAGGAGATTGTCTGTTTTGCAAAGGATGTTACCGGTGAAAAGGAAGCAGAACGCCGTATTCAACAAACGGAAAAACTGGTTGCAATCGGTCAGCTGGCAGCAGGTGTTGCCCATGAAATCAATAATCCCCTTGGTGTTATTCTCTGTTATACGGATATCATCAAAGAGAACAATGAGGAAAATTTAGAAATCATTGCAGATATAGAAATAATTGACAGGCATGCAGAAAATTGCAGACGCATTGTGGCCGACCTTCTTGATTTTTCCAGAAGTAAAGAGTCCCAGATAGAGCGAAGGGAGCAGTCCATTAATAATTCCATTGAGAATGTCCTCTCAATGGTACAACAACAATTTCTAAAACAGAAGATTCAGCTGACAACGGATCTTGATTCAACATTACCTGACTGTTTTATTGATGAAAGGCGTCTAAAACAGGTTTTCCTTAATCTCATTATGAATAGTGCCCAGGCAATTGCGGTGAATGGCGAGATTACCATTACTTCCCGTTTGGACGGTGAGCAGATTCTGGTAGAGATTGAAGACAATGGCCCGGGCATCGCCAAAGAAATTCAGGATAAGATCTTCGATCCGTTTTTCAGCACCAAAGAACCGGGGCAGGGAACAGGCCTTGGCTTATCGGTCAGTTACGGCATTGTCCGGGAACATGATGGTGAAATAAAAGTGAGTTCAGTACCGGAAAAAGGAACCGTATTTACAGTCAGTCTTCCTGTAAGCAACAAAGGAG
This sequence comes from Desulfocapsa sp., assembly GCA_029934815.1. Classification (GTDB taxonomy): domain Bacteria; phylum Desulfobacterota; class Desulfobulbia; order Desulfobulbales; family Desulfocapsaceae; genus Desulfocapsa. Next base: position 4,111 of record JAOZLM010000113.1, read on the forward strand.
TTCACAATGCATAAACAATCACTACCCACTCCCAGAATTCTCATTGTTGATGATGAACCTGATCTCCTCACAGGCTTGCAAAGAACATTTGTTAAGCGTTTACCTGACGTCACTGTATTGACAGCCAAAGATGGTAATGGGGCATTAGTCACGCTAGAGCAGGGTGATATCGATCTGGTACTTATGGATATCATGATGGGCGAGACAAACGGGCTTGAAATACTGGATCGTATCCACACCATACAGCCGGAACTCACGGTCATTATGATGACCGGTTACGGAACCATAGAACTTGCTGTTGATGCTATTCGAAGAGGTGCCTGGGATTTTATCACAAAACCGCTGGAGCTTGATGCGCTGGCAAGGCTTCTCCGCAAGGGACTGGAACGCAGTTTTCTTCTTAACGAAAACAAACAACTCCGTAGCCGGATATTACCGGAAAGCAGTGTTCCGGGGTTTATTGGTAAAAGCATGCCCATGCAGCAGTTTTATAAAACCATCAAAACAACAGCAAGTAGCGGTTATACTGTTCTTATTCGTGGTGCGTCGGGTACTGGCAAAGAATTGTGTGCCCGGGCAGTTCATCTCTTAAGCGATCGCAGTAAAAAAGCTTTTGTGATGGTCAATTGCCCGGCAATACCGGAGCATTTGCTTGAATCAGAACTCTTTGGTTATAAAAAAGGTGCCTTTACCGGAGCCGAACGGGATCATGAAGGGCTTTTTTTACAGGCGGATGGTGGAACAATCTGTCTTGATGAAATAGGTGATATTCCGGTCAGTATCCAGATTAAACTGCTGCGGGTTCTGCAGGAGCAGGAAATCAAACAACTGGGTGCCACAAGTCCACGTAAGATTGATGTGCGCATTATCGCTTCCACAAATGCGGATCTGGAAACAAAAACAGGAGATGGTAGCTTTAGAGAAGATCTGTTTTACCGTCTTGAAGTACTAACTCTGCGTATGCCATCACTCTGTGAAATCGCAGATGATATTCCGCTCCTCGGCGCATATTTTTTAAATGAAGTACGAAAAGAACTGGGAAAAGAAAAGAAAAACCTGTCTCCGGCGGCACTGGAGGTCTTGTGTGCACATCGCTGGCCGGGAAATATACGGGAATTACAAAATGTTATTCGACGTGCTTTCCTTTTTTGTAATGAGGAGGAGATAGACAGCAAACACCTGATGGTCGAGCCTGCCCTCACTTCGCTACCGGCCAGCGGGCTGCAATTAGCAGCAAATGGTGAAATGACACCTTACAAACTGGCTAAAGACGGTTGCCTCGATTCGTTTACCAGACAGTACGTGCATACACTCCTTACTAAGACCGGCGGCAATATATCACAGGCTGCACGCATGTCACAGCTGACCCGGGCTGCCCTGCAAAAGATTCTGCGTCGACTGGATATTGATGGGGATGCGTTCAGGAATTGAGCACCGTGCCTAATATTTGGTGAAATGCCGCAAATTCAAATGGTTTGGCAAGGGATGCTGCAAATCCGTAGTCTTTATATTTCTGCATGGCAGGATCCATTGCATCGCCACTGCAAACAATGATTTTTGCATCCTTATCAAGTTCGAATATTCCTTGAGCTGCTTTAATAGCACCCATGCCATTAGGAATATTCAAATCCAGAATAAGCAGATCAAATGGCACTCCGAGCTTCATTGCCGAATGGTAGCACTCAATGGCGCTTTTTCCGTCCTCTGTGCCCTCAGCTTCATACCCTATAAACGTAAGCATCTGTTGCGTGGTCAGTCTAACTGCTTCATCATCATCCATTAGAAGGATCTTGCCTTTGCCTTTTCCGTTAGGTGAAAGCGTGGCCTCATCTCGAGTTGACCTTTCTTTGCTTACATCTGTTTTCACCGCCGGGAGATAAAACGTAAAGGTTGCACCTTCATCAATATTTGAATCAGCTGTGATAAATCCTTTATGCCGTTTCATAATGGAAAGAACGGTGGCAAGCCCCAGTCCGCTGCCTTTCTCCTGGCTGCGCCCTCTGGTGGTAAAATATGGGTCAAATATCTGGCCGAAAATTTCAGGTGCAATGCCGCGGCCATTATCCTGAATGGAGGTTTGGATATAGTCGCCTTTACGAAGCCCTGCAATCTCACCGTGATTGCTGTAATTGCGGCAACTGATATGGATTTTACCTTTCTCTGTCATGGCATGAACACTATTTGAGAAAAGGTGGCTAAAAGCATTGGCAATTTGGCCGGGATCAATTTGAGCTTTGTTCAGGTTTTCTGCAAAGTTGTATGTGATATCAATTCCATCATACAGCTTTTCACCTACAACATTTCGTATAATCTCAGGGAGTGAAACAGCGCTGAGAACAGGCTTGCTGGGTTGCGACAGCATTTGCAGACGTTGGGTCAAATCTTTTACCCGCAGCGTTGCCTCTTTAGCAGGCTGCAGAAAGGCGTATGATTTGTGATCCGGATCTGTTGTGGCAAGGCAGAGATCAATATTACCCAGTATGGCTGTGATGATATTATTGTAATCATGGCCAAGCCCTCCGGTAAGAATAGCCAGCGATTCAAGTTTTTTTCCTTTCAGGAGTTGTTCTTCCATCTTTTTTCGGCGGCTTATGTCGTTAACGATATAAACGACGCCTTTTGTAAGATCTGGTGGAGATGTTTTATCCAACGTTTTCCCTGATATTTCACACCAGAGACTGCTCCCGTCTTTTTTGCGAAGCTGATAGTCAAAACGGATCTGCTTACCAGTAGAAAGAGTGGCGTTGGAGAATTTACCAATCTCTCTGTGTCGCTCCTTAGAAAGGTGAAATATCCGTGTACTTTTCCCTGTCAGTTCCTCGGGAGAATCATACCCCAAAAAATCTGCCATACGTTGATTACAACGGGTGATAAGCCGATTATCTTTCATGAGGATGATGCCAGCCATGGAATTTTCAAAAATAGACTGCAGCTCATTTGAACGTTCGAGAAGTGCTTTATCGGAAAGTTTTAAGGACTGAATATGTATGGCATTTTTTATTGCTGTTGCTGACTGGTTCGCAAATATCTGGCTGACGGTTTGCTGTTCTTTTGAAAAGAGCAGCTTCTTTTTGCTATGTCCGACAATGATGCCAAAAAGCTCATTGTCGTGCAGCATGGGA
>JAOZLM010000114.1 GCA_029934815.1 Desulfocapsa sp.
ACCTCAGAACTATTATCAAAAATAGTCGAAGTCTCCACATCCACCTCTTCATTGTGACCATCATGAAAAATAATATTCATGTGCGTCGTAAAGGGCAGCTCTGGCAATGTCCCCTCAGAAACAATTATCTGAGGACTATTAATCCATTTTTTCACATTGGTAAGCATAGTAATCATCCCCACATGCTTCCCCTGCGTTTCCACTTTTTTGATTATACCTTTAGGATCCTGCACTTCAAGATTGAGCACATAAGTTTCATTGGCGTAACGGGTAAGTATCGCGGTTGTTTCCGGATTCACATTTGCCTTTGGCCATTCAATTTTCTGCACTCCCAAGTAGCCACCATAAGCTATCAAGGCAACTAAAACCGTGGCAATACCGGTTTTAATCACTTTCCATGGATCAGGAAGCCAGGAAGTAGAGATAAACGAGTCAAACGATAGCGCTTTTCCCATTTTTTTACAGGCCATAACACAATCGCCACAGTTGCTGCATTCGGTCTCTATGCTATTCAGTAACGTTTTAGGATGTAAACTGAGTGTACACGCCATATCACATCGTTCATAACCCGGCTTGCAGATACATTTTTCTTCAGCAAATTTCACTCGCAAGCGTTTTGGGTTCAGCAGTTTTGTCAGGATAATCAGAACAGACTGAGGACAGATATATCTGCACCAGATCCGTTTTCCTGTCACAAATTCTATAAATAAGAGCCCGAACAAGAAGAGATAACAAAGAGATATAAAATCCTGGCCAAAATAGTACTGAAAAAATCGTGCGTACCAGGCGGCAGTGGAGAGCTGATTTAATACAGGTGTGGTGGAAAGCAGAAAAAATCCTGCAAAGCCAATTACAAATACCGCCATCTTAAATGTGAAACCGTGGCAGTATAAGGGGAGTCCATTATATTTTTTGGGTAAGAATTTTTTCTTTAGTTTCTGCGTCCACTCTGAAAGTAGCCCGTAAGGACAAATCCAGGAACAGAACACGGTGCCAAGACTCAGTGCCAAAAGGAGCGGTAGCACAGCTCCTATAAAATTATCCAAAGTAAAATACAAATTTTTAATTGTTAGCTGTAAAACTGCCAGAGGATCGGCGATGGGTATTCCAAACATGTGGAATGACAAAAAGTTTCCATATACCATTGAGTATCTGGAACGATTGAGCATGGGAATTACAATAAAAGCAACAGCTATAAAAATCTGAAAGGCTCGTCGGTAGGTTTTAAGATCAGGCTTTTTCATTATGCACCCTCCCCTGAATCTTTTCTCCCCTTCTGGAATCTTGTGGGTGTTATCACAATGGCATCAGCAGGACACACATGCTCACAGAGCCCACAACCTGCACACTCATCAGTAATTACAGGATAATTACCACGTTCAAGAATCATTGCCTTCCACTTTATAGGACAACGCTCATAACAGCTTCTGCAAAGAAGATGTTCCGTCCAGGTATAGCATTTCTTTCGATCAAGTTCGGCAAATCCCATCCGAACATCATAAATATCAACATCATGCAAAGCATCAGAGGGACAGATCTCAGAACAGCGCATACAGAGATGACAGGGTGCCGCTTTGGGATTGATCTCGGGGGTGCCAGCCACAAAGATATTAAAACCACGTCGCATCTTTATACAATCAAAGATACAAACTTGTGCACATTGCCCACATTGTAAACAACGTGAGAGAAATTCCTTTTCACTGCGCGCCCCTGGAGGTCTTAAGAAATTATCTGATTGCCACATAGTGGGTATATACCTATAATTAGAATAGTAAAAAGCCCAACTGCCAATTCCTCAGGAGAAGAAGAATCAACAGCCGGGCAAGTTGTACAGACTATCTACTGTCTTCTCTTGGCTCCATCTTCATGTGCTTGGTAGCTGAGAGACTTGTCGTAAGATTTCCATCTTCATCAATCTCATCTTCAATGGTCAGATAGGTGGTATAGATGGTTAAAACACCTTCTATTTTCTCTATTCGTTTGATGACCCTTTCGATTTGATCTGATGGTGACTCCACAACAGCAACCACATAAGCGTCATCATGGACACCATACGTGGTAATCTCTTCCATGGTTTGCACCTGGGCTTCCACAGCTGTGAGATTATCGGTCAGACAGTGTATCAGTATTCCTGAAATAGCCATAAGTTATGCCTTCTTGATACGTACAGCACAGATTTTGTATTCCGGCTGCTTGGATCCTGCATCAAAAGCGTTAAGGGTCAGTTTATTAATCATAAGCTTAGAATCGTACCATGGAACAAATACAAGTCCCGGACGACACACATCACTTACTTTCGCCTGAAAAGTCATGGTATCACGACGGGTCTCAAGAACCACATCATCACCATTCTTGATTCCAGCCTTTTTGGCATCTTCAACATTCACTTCAACGTACGCTTTAGGGAAGGAACGACGAAGTTCAGGCACCTTCATGGTCATGGTACCGGTATGCCAGTGATCGATAACCCGACCAGTGGTAAGAACCATTGGGTAATCAGCATCTGGCTCTTCTGCTGCACCTTTGTATGGACGCAAGATGATCCACGCTCTGTTATCTTTCTTGCCATAAAATTTATACTTGTTCTTGTAATCTTTTGGAATATTTGGATCTTCGCCACGAACGTAACGAATTTTGGTTCCGGGATGATCTTCTGTCGGACATGGCCAGAGGATACCGGATTCTTTTTCCATACGTTCACGTGTCATACCGCTGAAGTTATATGGTGTTGCAGCACTGACCATTCTCCATTCATTCCATACATCATCAATCTCTTTGAAAGGAATAACTTTAGGATCAACATCCATGCGCTTGGCAAAATCCATCAGGATTTCAAAATCCGACCTACACTCACCCATGGGCTCTACAGATTTTTTCAGCAGTGAATAACGTCTTTCAGAACAACCATACGTTCCACGTTTTTCACACCAGAATGCAGGTGGCAGGAGGACATCACAATATTTCACGGTTTCAGCATCCATAAATGGTTCACTGAGTACCATGAAATTATCCTTACGCTTCATCCCTTCTGTATAAATATTTACGTTTGGCAGAGAGTGTGCAGGATTGGTACAAATAACAAACATTGCTTTAACCTTTCCTTCAGAAAAGGCATTCCAGAGTGCAATTGTATGCAAACCGGGTTTGGGAGCAATAGTACCAGCTGGGATTCCCCACTGCTTTTCAAGAGCTGCACGATGCTCAGGCTTCTTGATAAGACGTCCTGCAGGAAGAAGATGACACAGACTACCTGTATCACGAACACCACCACAAGCATTTGGCTGACCGGTAAGGGAAAATGGTGTAGCACCAGGTTTTCCAATCTGACCAGTGAGAAGATGCAGGTTACTAACAAGATTGTTTGCCCAGACGCCACGAATACGCTGGTTCAGTCCCATACACCAGAAAGACATGGTTCCGGAACTTTCTGCAAACATTTTGGCAATTCGAACGATCTGATCAGCAGGAACACCGGAAAGTTTTTCAACTTTTTCAGGAGTGTAATCTTCAAGGAATTTAATATAGTCATCGAAAGAACCTTTTTTCTTGGTTTTCCAGTCGACGATAAAGTTACAATATTTTCCATGAAACCGTGGGTTATCCAGCTCTTCATTGATAATGACATGAGCCATGGCATTCAGAATTGCAAGATCAGTCCCGGGTTTGAAGGAAACGTGTTCATCAGCAATTCGGGCAGTATTGGTTTTACGCGGATCAACAACGATTACCTTTACATTTGGACTGTTCTGCTTTCTCTTGGCAACACGTTTGAAAAGAATTGGATGACACTCAGACATATTGGAGCCAATGATAAAGAAACAAGTTGCGTTATCAATATCAGTATAGGATCCGCAAGGTTCATCTTTTCCGAAGGTGGTCACATAGCCACCAACAGCAGATGCCATACAGAGACGTGGATTTCCTTCAACGTTATTGGATCCAAGACCTGCTTTCCATATTTTTGAAGCAAGATAACTTTCTTCAGTAAGTGCCTGACCTGATCCATAATAAGCAACAGATGTTGGACCGTGATCCTTGATGGCAGCTTTAAATTTATCTGTAACAAGGCTCATGGCCTCATCCCAGGACGCTGGCTCAAGTTTACCGTTTTTACGAATATATGGTTTAGTTACACGTTCTTTGGAATAAACAATAGGCGGCATCAAAGCGCCTTTCAAACAAAGGAAACCAGCATTATGGTTATTAGGATCACCTTTTACAGTAACAACCTTTCCACCTTTAACACCAACCATTACGCCACAACCAGTTCCACAAAAACGGCAGACTGATTTAACCCACTCTTCCGGCTCATTAGAAGCTGCCTGGGCAACCTGAGTTAGTGGTGTGCCGATGGCGGCCATGGCGGAAGCTGCTGCCGCCGTTTTCAGTACATCTCTTCTGGTAACCTTCATATTTTTGTTCTCCTCTAAAACGGGTTTTCGCTGTCCCTACCTACTTGTGGTGGAACTGTGCAAGATCGCTTCTTACGATCTCTCCTGGTACAACACTATAGGGAATGAACTTAATTTTTAGATTCTGACTTTCCGTACGCATCATGGTGGAGCGAATTCTGATGAAACGGATGGCACGTATAACAATCAGGCTCAATACCGAACTTTTTAACCATTCGCTTCATGGCAGGCTCGTGGCACTTACGACAAACTGTCGCGGCATCCGGTACAACAGCAAAAGGAACAGATCCTTTACCATCTGGCTGTCCATGACAAACAAAACATTTCATGAGCCCTACACCATGTTTTGATTCATACCAGTTCTGGGCAATACGAGGTGTTACCTTCTGGTGACAGGTATAACAATCAGCGTTATCATCAGGGGCTTTAAGGTGTTTAATTGATTGTGCAGATGCTTCTATTGCAATAAATGAGAAAAGAAGTGTGGTGGCAGCAACACCTGCCATAAGAATTTTAGTTTTCATTATTTCTTCCCTCCTTCTGTCTCTGCAACTGGCGCAGGATTTTCTGCAAGTTTTTTGGCAAATTCTGCATTGATGGTTAAATCCATATCAAATACCGGAAGGTGAGCAATATTAATGTGGCAACCTGCACATGTCTTTCTGGTAGTACCGTTTTTCCCAAGAAAGGCATCGTGGGCAAGAGCACCAATTTGTGAAACAGCTTCGTCACCTTTCGCATTCTTTGTCAGATCCTTATGACATTCCTGACACTTTGCTGTGAGATCAGTCTGACGGGCGTTACCCTGCATACGGCGTCGATCAAATGTACCCTCTTCAAAAATCTTCTTGTCGTAGTACTCATCTCGCGCATAATAGCTGGTGAGTGGATTAAAATGAAAAATGTGGCACTGCTCACAGCTGATTTCTTTTTTGTCCTTATCAAATGCGTGTGCTGAATTCTTCAACTCATGCTGATACTGTTTTACATCATGACAACGCATACACTCTTCAACAGGTGGTCTGTCAGCAGCAGAAACATTTCCACCTAAGGCCATACATAAGCCGAAGGCAGATACCATTCCCGCAATTTTAACCAAATAGCTTTTTTTCATTCACTTACTCTCCTGGTTGAGTTCCTCTTTGGCTTTCTGTTTCCTTCGTTCACTTAAAATTCTTTTTGATTCTTCAAGGGAAATAACTTCAGATCCAAAAATATCTTCTTCCGCCTCTCGTTCTGCCACATCATATATTGACATTCCGTACGGATTTCTCTTAGTGAGATCTTTGTAATCATTGTTGCGATATGCATCAGGCATTCTCGGCAACTCAGAGCTATCAGGCAACTCTGCAGAAATAGCTACTGAACTGATCAGGAGAAGACTTATTACGACTGGAAATTTGAGTATCATTGCTTTACCTATATAAAATACAGAGTCTTATTTTTTATATCTCATGCTCAGCATATCGGACTGAATCATCACGTAATTATCGCTGGTAATATCAGCTTTCTTAATTTTTTCTCCCTGCTGATTTTTTTTATCCATCATCGCAATCATATCTGTCATGGTTTCTACATTTTCAGTAGAATTGAATTTCACGGTAGCCAGTACTACAAGAGTTTCAAGCTGGCCCTGGGATTTAACAGTTCTGTATAATTCCTCAGTTATCAAGCCATCTTCACCATAATTCCAGTATATAGTCTTGCCATGAGCCTCTGCTGTGGGCTCACCGTATTGCATCATAAGGTCACTAATCATTACTTTAAAATCATTCTTATTTGCATTCTTCTTTCGCTTATAAAGCACGATCACAACGTTTGAATCTTTATCTACGGTGACAAACAGATCCCCGTCTTTAAAATTCTTTACAGTTGCTATTTTGCTTTCTATCGGATTTTCCTTCGCTATTTTAATCTGTGCCGGGGTTAAGACCCTGCCAACCACATAGGAATCAAAACCAAGCCCCAGAGTAGCAATCTTTGCCTGTAATTCAGTTTTAGACATTGCATCATAAGCATTTGTCTGGCTAATACCGGTTCCACAGAAACTAACAAACAGAACCAGTGCGAGAAGAAGGGTTTTACTTTTCAATATTACAGTGTTTTTCATTCAATTTTCCTTTTACAAAATGAGTAGTGTTTACGGTTTGTGCCTGACTACTGTTTAAACAATAAACATGCACAAAACGTAATCTGAAACAATAATGATGAATAAAACGCTCCGGAACCAGAATTGATCCCGGAGCGTAATTCTAACAGAAGATCAGCTTTTACTGCTTGTAACGTGCTGCTTCCTGAGCTTTGATGTCTTTCATAACATCTTCACCAAAGCCTTCCTTGTACCACTGATGCTCGGGCTTGGCCAGAATCTCACCAACAGCTTTGTTGTACTTCTCAGTCATACCCTTCTTTTCAGCAAGGTGCATAAGCTCAGGGATAAACTTGAAGTAGAAGTTATGCGCGACATCATACATTCCATGCCAATGGGTATAATCTGGTCCCTGCATGGCAGCACCGTGACGAGCACGACGTCCTTCATGATGCCAGAGTTCCCACCAGTGCCATCCAAGTTCGGTATGGAAGGTAGAACCATGTACAAGGCCGTCTTTCTTAGCCATTCCATAGAGTTTCTTAGCTGGTTTTGCAAACTTCTCATTGTAAGTTACAACGAGTGAGTCAAACTGGGTATAGAAGCTGTCCACACTCTGCTCACCATGACACTGTTTACAGACACCTTTCATATTGTCACGACGTTCTTCCCACGCAACAAC